>JBEVKA010000570.1:0-22426 GCA_040509855.1 Steroidobacter sp. | reverse complement strand
ATGGATCGTGACGCGAGTGCCTCGCTCGTCGGTGCTGGTGGCGGTGAGAAAGGTTCTGCCGTCGATTTCAGTCACCTCGCCGCTCGCCGCGTCTAAGGTGAAAGCGGATACCGCCGCTGGCGAGTGGGTGACGACATAGAGGAAGCGACCAGTCGGATGGATCGTGACGCGAGTTCCTCGCTCGTCGTTGCTGGTGCCGGTGAGAAAGGGACTGCCGTCGATTTCAGTCAGATCGCCGCTCGCCGCGTCGATGGTGAAAGCGGATACGGCCGCTGGCGAATCGGTGACGACATAGAAAAATCGTTCGGACGGATCGCGGACGCCCTCGTTCGGTAGGCCCCAGGCGAGCCGGTGGCCGCGACGACGCAACATGCCGGTGTTCGCATCGACGCTGTAGACCGACACCGAGCGTTCCCCGGCGTCGAGCGAATAGGCGTAGCGGGGCGCCTGGGCGAATGTTTCCAGAGCCATCATGCCGACAACTGCCGGCAACAAACAACGCAACAGGTTCCGTCCACGCATGTTGAATGCTCCTTGGGATTACTACTGAATATCCTGCGTCAGCACCATCGAGCCCGGTGTGCCCAAGGTGAGCAGCAGCGGGCCTCGCGGCCCCAGCACGCCGTTCGACTGGATCGCATGCGACAGGATCGATTGACCGCCCCGGCTCAGCACATGGAGATATCGACCGCTGTAGTCCGCGTTGATGGAGAAAGGAACCATGACTGTCGGCTCCGGGAATCCCAGCGCGGTCAACGCACCCGTCGTTGGGTCGATCCGATACATCGAGATGGTGTGTTCGGCATTGTTGGCCGCGTAGAGAAAACGGCCCGTGGGCTCGATGGCGAGCGCAACCGTCATTTGCCCTGCGGCCACGGTGCGCACCAAGCGCAATCGGATGGGATCGGCGCCGCTCAGGATTTCGAATTGTTCGACCGAGCCGGGATTCCTGGTGTTTGCAACATAGATCCAGCGCGAGCTTGGGTGCGCTATCGCGGCCGTCCTCGGGATCGCCGGCGCTGCGCCGCTGGCGGTGCTGGGGAAGCGGCCGGTCTCATCTTCGATGGTCGCGGACTGCCAGGCGCCGTTGATGAATGTGAATACAGCTCGTGCGGTCGGCGGAATCACGGCCGGCGCCGGAGCGTCGGTCGAGACGACGTTCGGGCCGAAATCATTTCGCTCGATCACGCCGGTTAGCGGATTGACCTGGAGCGCGGTCACGATGTGGCGGGTGCCGCTGTGGGTCGACTCGCTGTGATAAAGCCCCCGTCCGTTCGGATTGAACACCAGAGCCGTGGTGCCCACCGTGCCCGTGTTATGCATGATGCTGGTCGCGAGACCGAGGATGCCGCTCGCCGGATTGATGGGATGCGTGGCGATGGCTTGAAACAAAGGTGACGAACTCACTGCCGCCACGAACCTGCCGCTGGGGTGCACGACCAGCATCTGCGGCAGTTGGAGCGTGATGGTCTGTCCCCGAAACTGTATCGCGCCGCCCGTGGCGTCGAAGTCATAGTTCGCGATCGTGACGCCGGCGGTGTCAGGCACATATGCGAACTTCGAGCGATACACCGCCGGCGCCGGATGATTGCTCGACGCATAAGCCGTCAGCGACGTCGCGCCGCGAGTGCCTTGTGTCGGCAGGCTGTCGAGCGGCGTCAGCCCGCCGGTCGCTTGATCGATCGAGTAGGAATAAAGCGTGTCGGCGTTGCGGTTGGTCACGTAAAGAAACTTGCTGCTCGGATCGACGTGCAAGAAACCGGGAGTGGTTGGCGTGGTCGCATTTTCATTGACCAGCGTGAGCGCGCCGGTCGCACTGTCTATTCTAAAGGCGAAGACCGTGCCGGTGAGGTTCGCGCTGCTGGCGTTGGCGTAAATGAATCGGCCCGCTGGATCCATCGCGAAATGCGTAGACAGCTGTCCCGTAGGCGCAGAGCGGCCGATCAGGGTCAGCGCTCCCGTGGCTTCATCGATACGAAACGCGACGATGGCGCCTGCGGCTGAGAAGAAGGCCTCGAGCTGATAAAGGAAGCGTCCACTCGGGTGCATCATCAACGGTGCCCCGAGATTGAAGCCTGCCGCGAATGGGCTGCCGGCACTTGCAGTCAGCGCGCCGGTGGTCTGATCGATTGCATACGCGGAGATCCGGCCATCGAGCAGGTGCTGCACGAACGCGAACTTGCCCGAGGGGTGCAGGATCACATCGAACGTCCCGATCCCAGTGGCGATCCTGCTGTTGGCAACCTCGGTGAGTGCGCCGGTATTCGCGTCGATGCCGTAGGTGTAGACCTCTCCGGTGCCTGTGTGTGCGACATATGCGAACTGGCCGCGTGCGTCGATGGTGATCGGAAAAATGGAGTCGCCTCTGCGCAGCGGGCTCACGCGGGTAAGCGCACCGGAGTTAGCATCGATTCGAAATGTCGCGATATTCGGCGTGAGACAGCATGTCGTTTCCGAGCTGACATAGAGGAAACGGCCGCTCGGATGCATCGTGATGTTGATTGCGTCCCGCGTCTCGGAAACGTCGGTCAGGTACGGGCTGCCGGCGATTTCGGTGAGATGGCCGGTCACGGCGTCGATCGTGTAGGCGGACACGCTGGCGGGCGAGCGGTTGGCGACGTAGAAAAATCTTTCCGACGGATCGCGGGTGCTGTGCATCGGCCCGCCGCCAGCGCGCACGTGACCGCGAGGTCGCAACAAGCCTGTGGTCGCATCCAAGCTGTGAATCGAAACCGTGTTGTCTGCGGTGTTGAGTGAATAGGAGTAACGCGGAACCTGCGTGATACACGACACGGCGAGCGACACTGGAGCGTTTTGCACCTTGCCGCTTGCGCCGGAAACGTTGCACTGCTGATTCGGGTTGGAGGGTTGAGTGCGCACGCGCACTTCGTATGCAGCGCCATCGGGTAACGCAGTTGGAAACACGACGCTGCCGTTCGCGCTTACTTGCAGGTTGTCGCTGCCGTTATTGATCAGCACCAGGCCCGAGCCGGCGAGGCCGCTGATCGTGGCGCCGATCGTGAACACCGGCGCAGGGTCGGCATTCACGCCGCCTTTATCCCTGCCCGCGGCAGCGAATGTGCCCGAACTAATGATGAGAGGCGTCATGATGCCGGCGACGGCCGGCAGCCAACGCAACAGATTCCGTCTGAACACTTTGATCCCTCCTGATCGCGCGAGTCCGTTACATGACATCCGTCGTCAACACCAGCTGCCCCGGCGTCGCGGCCGTCGGCATCGGAGCCGCACCGCCGAGCGTCAGCGCGCCGCTGGCCGGGTTGATCTCATACATCGTGATGTTTCGATTCGTTCCGCTCACGACGTGGACGAAGCGGCCGTTGTAGTCGGCGGCGATCGAGACCGGATTGGTGACGTTCGTCAACCGGCCGATCGGTGTGAGCTGACGGCCGTCCAGGCTCGCTCTGAACATCGCGATGCTGTTGTCGCCGGTGTTGGCGGCATAGACGAAGCGACTGGTCGGATCGATGGTGATCGAACTGGACTCCGCGCCCGTGAACACGCCGCCGGCCGGATTCAAGCGGCCAAATCCATCGACGACGTAGATCTCGATCACACCCAGGCTGCTCAGGATGTAGATGACATCGCCGTTGCCGTGGACTGCCGCTGCACGCTTACCCGGGTTCCCCACGGGTGTTCCACCATCCCCTGGAGTGGTGAAGCCATCATCGGTGGGTTGGAGGACTCTGGATTGCCAGGTCGCCGAGGAGATCGGGTAGACGACGCGCCCGGTGGGCAGGACGGGCAGCGTGAATACGGTGTCAACCGTTGGGACATCATTCTCGTTTGCGGTGTTTTTTCTCGGTGTCCTCGTTGTTGCATCGATGCTGTAGGAGGTGGCGATGTTTGCGCCTTCGAACAGATGCGCGAGATAAACGGTGCGCCCGCTCGGATTGAAGGTAAGTGCGCGCGGAAAACTGTTGCCGATGTCCAGCACGGGGCTCGCATCGGCGAGAGCGCCGGTGGAACCGTCAATGACATGCGCGGCGATGACGCTGGGTGCGCCCGCATTGGCGGATAACAGGAATCTGCCGCTCGGATGGAGGGCCAGCGAGATTGGACTGCCGGGCGATGCCGTCGGAGTGTTGACGGTCATCGCGCCGCTGCTGGCGTCGATCTGGTAGCTGGCGATCGTGTTGCTGATGGTGTCTGGCAGATATGCGAACTTCGAGCGATACGTGGCCGGCGCCGGCTGTGCGCTTGAAGCGTACGCGGTCAGTGACGCGAGGTTGATTCGCGTGCGCAGCGTTGGCGTATCGAGCGCTGTCGGCGCACCGGTCGTCTGATGGATGGAATAGGAGACGATCGTGTCGCTACTAGTGCCTGCATAAAGGAACTTGCCGCTCGGATCCACGGTGATGAGTCCGGCCCGCTCCAGCGGTGTTTCGCCAGCGGCAGTGAGCGCGCCGCTTGCAGCGTCGATCGCGAAAGCATGGAGCCGGCCGCTTGGGAAAGGAGGATCCGCGCCGAGGCTCGTGGCGTAGATGAATCGACCCGCCGGATCCATTGCAACTGCCCGTGAGTTGAGTCCAGCGTCCGCGACGCCGAGCCGGTTCAGCGCGCCGGTGCTCGGGTCGATGGAAAACGCGACGATGACGCCTGGGAAATTTGTGCGCCGGTCTCTCAGCAATTGATACAGGAAGCGTCCGTTCGGATGCAGCAACGGCGCGGGTGAGCCACCGGATTGGAGTCGCGTGGTGGAGAACGGACTGCCCGGGGCGGCGGTTGGCAAACCGCTGGTCGCATCGATCGAATACACGGCGATGTTGCTGCCCTGGTCATTCGACACGAACATGAGCTTGCCGTTGGCGTGAAAACTCACGCCCTGGGGCTGTTCGTTGAAGGTTGCGCGACCCTCGGGGATCTCGGTGAGCGCGCCATTGGTCGCATCGATGCGGAACAGGTGGATGTCCAGCGAACCTGCCCTGGTCAGATAAGCGAACCGTCCGTGGGGTTCGACGGCGAATGCCTCGACTTTGCTGGCCACGATGAACGGGCTGCCCGGCGCAGGGGTGAGCGCGCCCGTTGCGCCATCGATCCGGAATGCGCTGACGCTAGGCGCCCCGGGCGCCATGAACGGCTGGTTGACGGCGTACAGGAAGCGTCCGTCGGCATCCATGCTCAGGGTCGTCGAGTCGGTGTTTCTGCTGCGTAGACTGAAAGGACTGCCGGCGATTTCCGTCAGCGCTCCGCTCACCGGATCGATCGCGAACGCGGATATTGTCGCCGGGTTGTCATTCAGCGCGTAGAAAAACCGTTCGGACGGATGTCGCAGGGTGGCCACGGGATTACCTGGGGTCCGAGCGTTCCCTCGTCGACGCCACGTTCCGGTGCTGGCGTCCACGCTGTAGATCGAAACCGATTGGTCAGCAACCTCAGTCGAGTACGCATAGCGCGGAAACGTCGTGACGCAGGAGATCGCCAGCTCGACAGCAGCATCGGCAACGTGGCCTGTGCCGTCGGCCACAGTGCAGCGTTGAATCGGACTGCTTGGGTGAAGCGTCACGCGCACTTCATAGGCGCTGCCGCTCAGCACCTGATCGGCGAACGACACGCGGCTATCTGCATCGACCGGAATCTCGGGACCGCCGTTGTAACTCAGCTTGAGGCCTGAGCCGCTGAGTCCGCTGATGGCCGCGCTGACGGAGAACGAGTTGGTGGTGCAGGTGACAGCGACATTGCTGAGGTTGCTGTTTGCAACTCGGTCGCTGCCGTTGGCGACGGCGCAGGTCTGACTCAGGTTGGTCGGCTGCGTCGCCGTGGTGACGTTGAAAGTCGCGCCCGTCGCGATCGGCGTCGTGAACGTGAATGGGCCATCGGCGGCGATCGCAAGGTCGTCGCCGCCGTTGTTCCGAAGCACGAGCCCGGAGCCGGCGAGACCGGAGACCGTGCCGCCAATCGTGAAAGTTGGAGGAGGTGGATTGCCGCCGCCACCGCCACCGCCGCCGCCCCCACCACCGCCGCCATTACCGCCACCGAAGCCGCCGCCACCGCCGCAGGCGCTGAGCGCCGCCAGGGCAACGATCGCTGGCAACGAACGCACGAGATCTTGCAACCGCATCTGATGTCTCCACGGGCCCCGCTATCAGGGCTGTCATGGAAACAATCGGAATCTCAGTACCGACGTAGCCAACGCCGCCTGGCGTCACGCGTGAAGGTCACGGCGTGACGTGCGATCGTCAGCTCGGTCAGCGCGCTGCCCGGTCGAGCAGTTGCCGCGTCTCGATCAGCGAGGGATGATCCGCATCGACTGTGTTGGACAAATGTTTCTCGGCCTGCGCGAACGCGTCGCGTGCTTTGGTGGCGTCGCCGAGTTTTTTCTCGGCGCGTCCGAGCATCAGCCATGCAAGGCCGGTGCGATGGGAGAAGGGAACATCGGCTTGGAGTGCAGTGCCCAGGTCGACGGCGGAGCGGGCATCGCGGGCGGCGGCAGTGGCATCGCCGGTCAGCAGTTCGACTTCCGCTTTGCCAAGCGAGGCCATGATCGCCACGTCGCGCTTGCCTGCGGTGAGCGCCTGCTCATAAAGACTGCGTGCGAGTTCGAGCTTGCCGTTCATCAAGGCGAGTTTTGCTTCCACCAGCATGCGCGACAAGGACAAGGGGCTGCCGGGTGGCATCGATGCATCCATGGATTCGTTTGCCATCCGCAGATACTTCGCCGCGCCGTCGCGATCGTCGAGGTCTTCGGCCACCAGCGCGAGCTTGAGCAGGATGTGGGTGCGGATCTCCTTGTTACCTTCGGCCTCGGCGAGTTCCAGGCTGAGTTCGTAGACCGAGCGCGCCTCCGCATAGCGCCCCAATATTTGCAGCATGCGGCCGCGATTCTGCACCAGGACCGAAGGCATGCGCTCCTTGGCGTCTCGTTGCGAAAACGACTGCTCGATCTCCTCATAGAGTCGCAACGCGCCTCGTGGGTTGCCGGACGCGCTCTCCAAACCGGCCCAGCCCGATTTCATGGTGAGCGCCGCCAGGTCCGACTCACGACCGATGGCGCGAAACTTTTCCTGTGCCTGCTGGAAATACTGTCGCGCTTCCGCATGCCGGCTGTTGAGCTGCAGCGCCGTCGCAACTTCTCCCAGCACAGAGGCTTCCTCGAATGCGCGACTGGTCCCCAGCTCTCGCATTCGTTGCAAGGCGAGTTCGGCGGCACGCAGCGCGCCGGCGGGATCGTTGTCTTTGAAGGCGATCGCCGAGCGAGCGCGAAGGCAATTGGCCGCCGTCATCGGGCTCAACGTCGGGTCCGCGAGTTGTCGATCCAGCTCGGCTCTCGCTTCGGCATGTCGCCCCAGGTGTGAGATCGTTCGAGCGTGACTACAGGTAATGCGGGCGCGTAGATCGATGTCCTCCGAGGCGGCGAGCAGCGAGCGGGCACTGCCGAAGAGATCGTCCGCGTGGCGCGCGTCGCCCATGCTGAGATAGTACGAGGCGATCATCGACAGCACGGTGGCGCGACTCTCGTTGCTGCCGCCGGGATCGCTGAGGACGATTTTTTCGCTGCGCGTGAGCATCGCGCTCACGCTGACGGGCTTGTCCGATGCCGCAGCGTCGGTGATGAGCGTGCTGAGAAAGTCCGCCGTCGCATCGCTGCGTTCGGCGAGCGCCGCCGCACGGTCGCGATCGGCAGCGGCCTTGGCCGCTTGCCATAGAGCGACGCTGGTGCCACCCGCCATTGCAATGACGATCAATGCGGCCGCTGCAGCTGGCGCGCGATGGCGTGAGAGGAAGCGGGCAGAGCGATACCAGAAACTATCGGGCCGGGCGCTGATCGGCAATCGTTGCAAATGATTGTCGATGTCCTGCGCGAACGCGCTCGCAGATGCATAGCGCGCGGCGGGCTCGCGTTTGAGCGACTTGAGCACGATCGTGTCGAGGTCGCCGTTCAGTGCGCGAGCAAGCGCGCGCGTAGACGACTTGCGCGCAGAGGCGGTTTGCTCGTTGAAGTCACATTGACTCGGCATGCGCAGCTCGCCGGCGAGCACAGCCTCTTCGAACGCCGCGCGCGAGTCGCGCTTGGTTCGATAGGGATGCGTGCCGACCAGCAATTCGTGCAGGACGATGCCGAGCGAATAAATATCGGACGCCGTGCTCAGCGGTTGATGCGCGATCTGCTCAGGAGCAGCGTAGTCGAGCGTCATTGGGCTACCGAACATCTCCGTCAGACGGGCTTGCTGAGGCGTATCGCCGAGCAGCTTGCCGATACCGAAATCGACGACCACCACGCGGCCATCCGCAGTGACCAGGATGTTGGAAGGCTTCAGGTCGCGGTGAATGATGAGTTGCGCATGCGCGAACTGCACGACTTCGAGAACCTGCAAGAACAGCTGCAAGCGTTCGCGAAGCGTGGCGCGTTGTTGGTCGCAGGTCTCGGTGATCGACGTGCCGGCCACATACTCCATCGCCAGATAGGGCTGGCCCGAAGCGGTGATGCCGGCATCGTAGAGACGAGCGATGTTCGGGTGGGTGAGCGTGGAGAGAATGTCCCGCTCGCGCTCGAAACGTTCGACGTGTACGCGATGTCCCATCAGCGGCAACTTCAACGCAATGTCGCGTTTGAGCTGCTCGTCGCCGCGACGTGCCAGCCACACGCTGCTCATGCCACCGCGACCGATCTCACGAATCAGTCGGTAGGGGCCGATGATCTGATCGATGGCGAAGTGCTGCGCCTGTGATTGCTCCAGCTTCTTGCGTTCGCGCTCTCCCAGCGCTTGTACCGCCGCGTCCAGCGGGCCACCTGCGAGCGGTGTTCCGCCCGCGGTATCCGACGGTTGGAACAGCGACTCGAACACGGCCGGGCCGAGGTCTTCATTCGCGACGAGCACGGGCTCATGCAGAAAGCCGGACGAATTGAGCGCGGCGCGTTCCTTCAGCAGCTCGCGAATCGCGGATGCGATGTCCGATCGAGTCGAGGCCAGCTCAGCCAGCCAGCGCGCGCGTGCCTCGTCCTCCAGGTCCAGTGCCTGGTCGAGATAAGGCTCGATCGTGGCCCACTGTTCCAGGTCGAGCGCGTCGGAACTCATGTCTGCGGCTGCTCTTCGGGAATGAGCGTGCTCTCCATCAACCGATGCAGCAGCATCCGCGCCTTGTCCCAATCGCGCTGTACCGTGCGCTCGGAGACGTCCCACATGCGTGCGATCTCTCCCAGAGAAAATCCGCAGAAAAATCGCAGATCGATGCACTCCGCGAAGCGGGCATTGATGAGGGCGAGCCGCTCCAGCGCGTCGCCGAGTTTTTCGACCGAGTGGTCCGACTCGGTGGCGCTGGGCAGTTCCGCCGGCAGCGAAGTGATTTCATATTCGCCGCCACGCTTTTGCCGGCCGCGACTGCGCAGCTGATTGATGATGAGGCCGCGCATGGCGCGTGCGGCGTAAGCCAGGAAATGTGGCTCGTTCAGGAATTTCCGCTGCGACAGGCTGAGGAATGTTTCATGAATGAGCGTGGTCGGGCTGACGACGGAGCCGCCGTTTCGTCGCAGCTCCCGGGCGGCGATCTGGCGCAGTTCGGCATACACCGTTGCGAACAACTCGTGAGATGCCAGATTCGGGATGGGATGCCCGTGAGCTTCAATGCTGGTGCCTGACACGCCTTAACAGCCTCTTACTCGCGTTCCGCGGCGACAGGATGCCGCAATGAAAAAATTCGGCCAAGTGCCCCGTGGACGGTTCACATAAATCCGTTCATCCGCTTGTCGTTTTTATCGAGCCGAAAGTGACATGGCCCTGCCGGGCGGCTAGGCATCTCGCCCGATGGCTCGATCTGTGCCTCGATCGAGGATGATTCGGCATTTGGCCGATAGTTCGTCGGACCTGAACGGTTTGGTGATGAGATCGACGGTCGAAGGCAGATGCCCGTTGTGGACGATTGCATTCCTGGCGTAGCCGGTCGCATACAGAACTCTCAGTCCCGGTCGGCGCCGCCGCGCTTCGTCCGCCAATTGCTTGCCGTTCAAACCGTCTGGAAGAACGATGTCGGTGAAGAGGAGTGCGACGTCGGCGTTGGTCTGCAGCAGCTCCAGGGCACTGGGTCCCGAGCGCGCCGCCAGCACTTTGTATCCGAGTTCTTCGAGTATGCCGACCGAATACGCGCGCAATTCTTCGTCATCTTCAACCACCAGAATGGTTTCGTGGCCGCCCCCGGCCGTGACGGGTGGGTGTTCCGATGGCAGCTCCTGGGCATGGGCCGATGGCTGCGCTTTGGGAAAATAGAGATTGACCGTCGTGCCTACGCCGACCTCCGAGTAGATGCGCACGTGGCCGTTGGACTGACGCACGAAGCCGTAGGCCTGAGCCAGTCCCAGACCGGTTCCCTTGCCGACATCCTTGGTCGTGAAAAAGGGTTCGAAGACTCTGGACAATGTTTCCGCATTCATGCCGACGCCTGTGTCCGACACGGCAATGAGAATGTATTGCCCCGGCGTGACGGGTTCCGCGAGTGTGGCGACATAGGCGTCGTCGAGATGTGTATTTGCAGTCTCGATCGTCAAGCGGCCGCCTTCTGGCATGGCGTCGCGCGCGTTCACGGCGAGATTTATCAGGACATTCTCCAGCTCGCTGGCATCGATGAACGCGTTCCAGATACCCGCGGCGGTGACCGTTTCGATGGCGATCGCCGCGCCCAGCGTTCTTTGCAGCAGGTCGGTGATCCCTGACAGCAGTCGGTTGGGATTGACGAGGCTGGGCGATAGCGATTGTTGGCGCGATACCGCGAGCAGTCTTGCCGTGAGCGTTGCTGCCCGCTGGGCGCCATGCTGTGCCATCTGCGTTGCACGCCGCATCCGTGGCAGCAAATCGCTCGGTGGCAGGCGATCCATGTTTTTGTTGATCTCATCCAGGCCGCCGATAATCAACGTCAAGAGATTGTTGAAGTCGTGCGCGACACCGCCAGTGAGTTGGCCGATGGCCTCCATCTTCTGACTTTGTCGAAGCGCTTCCTCCGCGTGACGTTGGTCTCCGACGGCTTGCCGGACTCGCGACTCCAGCGTTGCATTCAGCTCCTGCAAGCGTCGATTCGCGGACTCCGCGTCCGCGCGCGCCTGTTTTGTTCGCGTGAGTAGTTGCTGGAGTGCGCTGATGTCTCGCACCGTCCCGATGGCGCGATAGGCGCGCCCATCGACCTCGCGCAGGAAATAAACGTGTTCACGCACGTCGATGACTGCTTCGTTCGCGGCGCGTAGCCGGTACTCCTCAGTCCACGAAGAAACATTCCCCGCATGTGCCGCCGCGAACGACGCTATGACGCGGTCGACATCGTCGCGATGAATGCGCGTACGCCGCCAGTCCGATCGCTTCGAGATCGGAGTATCTTCGCCGAACAGCTGTTTCAGGTTGCCGCCCCACCAGGTTTCATCGCGCGGGATATTCCAGTCCCACAGGCTCTCGATCGCCGTCTCGGAGAGCAGCTGCAGCCGTTCCTGATCGCGCCGTGCCTGGGTGTGTCGCCATGCCGACTCGATCGCTGGGCCGGTGAGCGCCGCGATCGTTTCGAGTTTCTGTCGCTGTGCCGGCGTGGCGTGACGGCCGGTAACTATCGCGCCCGTGAGCTGGTCGCCGCGGTTGCGCAGGGGCACTGCATCGAGTGCGCGTGGGCCGTCCGGCAGCAGCGCTCGGAAAATGGGCTCGGTGTCGAGTTCCCGTTCGAGGTAGAGCGAGCCCGGTTTGAGCGAGAGCTGCCGGTACACACCGAAAAGCGCGGAGCGAATATTGGCTGGGACTGCCGTAAGGCCAGTGCTCGATGAGAGTACGGTCGCGCTCTCCCAACCCCGCCGTGGCAACACATGAGCGATGAACGCCTGATGCCCGGAAACTTCGGCAGCCGCGCCGCAGGCGCAACCCAATAACTCCACGTGGCCGGAGAGGTCCATCATCTCCCGAGCGAAATGAATCAGATCATCTGGCATCGACTAACCGCTACGCCGGGTTCGATCGGCGACGGGCTTTTTCGAAAGATTGGTCAGCCACGTTTCGAGAATGGCATTGGGGCGGTCGGCGGTCAGGAACGCTTCGGGCGGCACGTAATACATCGCCGAGTTATCGAAGTCGTTCGTGTCCAGCAGCACGCGCGGGTGCGTGTGGAGGACGTCGACCAGCAGGTCCGCATCGAAGCGGCGCCGATCGTACTGGCAGATCGAATAGGATCGGACGCCCGAGGCATAGAATTGGTTGAGCAGCGCTTCGTATTCGAGCAGTCGCTCGGAACCCGGGTCACCCGCCAGCGCCCACGTCATCTCACCGGTGGTGCGAAGCGCGGTGTAGCCGGCCGCGAGAGCGCTGGCCGTTTCCTGAGACAGGATCTCGATCATCTTCTCGGGGTTGAACACCCCATCCACCAGATAAACTTCTTTCGCCGTGGCGATGACCAGCTGGCCTTTGTCGACCAGCGCATTCACATCGATGCCCGCGCTCGATAGCAACGATTTCAGTTGCTCGGCGGTCTGCAGGTTGACCAGGTACAGCATCTTCTCATTGCGCTCGATGCCGATCCGAATGAAGTCGACGATGATGCGTCGATGGTCGGCATCGCTGCGATAGATGCCGCAGTAATGATCTCCCGGCTGCATGCGTTCGAGCGCGGACAATGGAGCCGTTGTTTCGATGGGCATGCGGGGGAGCTTCCTGGATAACGCGTTTCGCCACGCCGCAGTATAGGCCCTGGGCCCCATGCCGCTGCTGATATTAACAGTGCCTGGCGCACTGAAGGCCTTATCTGACAAGAATGGCCGATGCGGGCGAGCCTGCAGCCTCGTTACCGGGCTAGAAGAAGCTTACTTACGCTCCCGCATGGCGCCGACAGGCAGCGAGTCGACAGCGGTCATTACCTCGTCCTGAAATGTCTGCGGCTGTTGCAGGAAGTCGAGCGCCATCTCGAATGCGTCGTGGCCCCAGAAAATTTCATCGTCGACGACCAGCGTGGGCACGCCGAACACGCCGCGTGAAATTGCCCACGACGTGTTTGCATGCAGCTGCTGCTTCACTTGCGGCGTGCTCAACGCAACTTCCGGACGGCCAATCTGTAGTTGTTGTGCCAGCTCGGCAATCACGCTTTGATCGGCGAGATCGTGGCCGTGCAGGAACGCAGAATCGAAAACCTTCTGTACTGCCTCGCGGTTGCTGCCGGCAGCGACGATCAGGCGCAACGCAGGCAGCGGGTTGAATGGATGTGCCGGCGGAAAGCGCATCGGGATGCCGAGCTTGCGGGCCCGCCACAATGCAAAACGATAGGTAAAGCGACGCTTGGTGGGAATCTCGGCATTGCCGAGCTGGCCATGGTGATTCAACAGGCCCGCGAACAGGATCGGAACGAATTCAACCTCGACATCGTCGGGCAGCGACTGCAGCTGCCGCAAGCCCAGGTATGCGAACGGCGAGACCACATCGAATACCCACGAAACTTTGCGCGCCATGCTCGTCTCCTCGGTAGCGTCCGGTGCAGGCGGACGAGTATAGACAAACATTCGTCGCAGCAGGCGTGGTGTCACTTCTCGACGGCGGTTGTCGATCTGAGCTCGTGACACTTTCGCGCGTGAGCGCTACATTGGATCGAAGGAGCCCCTCTCGTGAACGGCGCTGCAGAATTCCTCTACGTTCGCAATCGCTTGCTGGAGCTGCGCGAGCAGCACGCAGCTGCCCAGCGTGAGTTCCGTTGGCCTGTGCTCGAGCATTTCAACTGGGCGCTGGACTACTTCGACGAACTCGCGCGTGACAATGCGAATCCGGCGCTGCGTGTCGTCGATGACGACGGGCACGATGTTTCTTTCAGCTTCGCGGCACTGTCCGAACGTTCCAATCGCGTTGCGAATCTGCTGCGAGCCCAAGGCGTCGAGCCGGGCGAGCGCGTGCTGGTGATGCTCGGCAACGTCGTGGCGTTGTGGGAAACGCTGCTCGCGTTGATAAAGCTGCGCGCCGTGATCGTGCCCACGACCACATTGATTCACGGTGTGGAGTTGAACGATCGGCTGGTGCGCGGTTCGGTCAAGGCAGTCGTGGTCGACTCGGAACTGACCGAGAGATTCGCTGACGTTCAGCCGCCGGCGATCAGGATCTGCGTGGGCCGCGAGCGCCCCGGCTGGGTCGATTTCGACTCCAGTGTGAACTATCCGGCGACGTTTCAGCCCCGAGGGCCGACTCGCGCCGATGAAACATTGCTGTTGTATTTCACGTCTGGGACCACCGCGCAGCCGAAGATGGTGATGCATACCCATCAGAGCTATCCCATCGGTCACCTGTCTACGTTGTATTGGCTGGGCCTGCGCCCTGGGGATGTGCACCTCAATCTCAGCTCTGCGGGATGGGCGAAGCACGCCTGGTCCTGTTTTTTCGCGCCGTGGAATGCCGAAGCGACGGTGCTCGCGTATCGTTTCGATCGCTTCAGCGCCACCGCGCTGCTCGACCAGTTGGTGCGCTGTCGCGTGACGACGTTCTGCGCGCCGCCGACTGTATGGCGCATGCTCATTCAAGAAGATCTGCGACAGTGGCCGACGTGTTTGCGAGAGTGCATGAGCGCGGGCGAGCCGTTGAATCCGGAAGTCATCGATCGAGTGCAGGACGCGTGGGGCCTCACCATCCGCGATGGCTATGGCCAGACCGAGACGACCGCGCAGATCGGCAACCCGCCGGGCCAGCCGATGAAGCCTGGATCCATGGGGCGTCCGTTGCCGGGCTATCGAGTCGCGCTGCTCGGGCTGGACGGCGAGGAAACAAGCGAAGGCGAGATCTGTCTCGATCTCATGCATCGGCCGCTGGGATTGATGGCCGGATATGCGGACGACGACGAGAGAACAGCGGAGGCCATGCGCGGCGGCTACTATCACACCGGCGACGTCGCCGTTCGCGATGCCGACGGCTATATCACTTACGTGGGTCGCAGCGACGATGTATTCAAATCGTCCGACTACCGCATCAGCCCGTTCGAGTTGGAGAGCGTGCTGCTGGAGCATGAAGCGGTCGCCGAAGCGGCTGTCGTTCCCAGCCCGGACCCACTGCGTCTCACTGTTCCCAAGGCCTTCGTGGTTCTCGCAGCAGGCTTTTCCGCGGATGTCGCGACCGCCCGCAGCGTGCTGGCGCACGTGCGCGAACGTGTTTCTCCATACAAACGCATCCGGCGCATCGAGTTCGCCGCTCTGCCGAAGACCATCTCAGGAAAGATCCGCCGCGTGGAGTTGCGGGACCTGGAGTACAGCAGAGACGTCGCGGACTCGCGTCGCGCGCTGGAGTTTTGGGAAGAAGATTTCTAGCAGCTGGCGCTGAACGCCGCGCGAAGCCGGATCTTGTCGATCTTGCCGGTGGCGGCGAGTGGCATGCTGGGCACTCGAACGACGGCATCGGGGATCCACCAGGAGGCGACGCGGCCACGCAGCGATTCGAGCAGGTCCTGATCGGAAATATCCTGGTCCTCGCGCAGTTCGACCAGCAGGATGGGGCGCTCGCCCCACTTGTGATCGCTCCGGCCAATCACGGCCGCGAGCGACACTTGCGGTAGCGCGCAGACGACGGCCTCGATCTCCGCCGGATTGATCCATTCACCACCGGATTTGATTAGGTCCTTGGCGCGCCCGGTAATCATCAGGTTGCCTTGGGCGTCGATGCGCGCGAGATCGCCTGTGTCGAACCAACCCTCTGTGGTGATCGCGGGATGTTCTTGTCCGAAATAACGTTCGATGACGGCCGCGCCGCGAACGTGCAAGCGGCCCTCCCGATCGCGCTGATTCTGCAGCGGCTCGCCATTCTCGTCGGCGAGCATCAGGTCGACGCCCAGCGCGGGGCGGCCCGACAGCGCCGCGTTGCGCACGGAATCGCTCAGCACGCCGAAAGTGCCGACGGGCGAAAGCTCGGTCATGCCCCAACTGGTTTGCACGGTGACGCCGAGTCGTTGCTCGATTCGCTCCATCAAGGCGGGAGGCATCGGTGCGCCACCGACGACGATGCGCTTGAGCGAAGGTAACCGGATGCCGGTCGTTTCCAAATGTTCGCACAGGCCGAGCCAGACGGTAGGTACACCGACCGCGATTGTTACTTGCTCCGCGGCGATCAATCGCGCGAGGCTGGCACCGTCGGTACGGCGTCCGGGAAGAACGAGCTTGGCACCTGTTGCCGGCACTGCGAAGGGCAGTCCCCAGGCATTGGCATGGAACATCGGTACCACTGGAAGTACGACGTCGGTGCACTTCAGCCCCAGCACCTCCGCCTGCAGTAATCGCAGGGTGTGCAAAAAGCTGGAGCGATGCGTGTAGGTGACACCCTTGGGTGCGCCGGTGGATCCTGATGTGAAACAAAGGCCGCTCGGCGCGCACTCATCGAAGCCGCCCCATTTGAAGTCGCCAGCGGCACGCTCGATCAACGATTCGAGCGCCAGCAATTCGATGGCACCGGCGTTCACGTTCTCCGCGTCACCGTCGATCACGAGGATGCGTTCGAGCCGTGCCTCCGCAACTATCTGCATCGCCAGTGGCAGCAGATCGGCGCTCACGATCAGGATCCTCGCATCCGACTGGCCGAGCATCCACGCGAGTTGCGTGGCCGTGAGACGCGGGTTGAGTGTGTGGCAGACCGCGCCCATGCCCATGATCGCGTACCACGCCTCGACATGTGCTTGACTGTTCCAAGCCAGTGTCGCGACACGCGTGCCTGGAGCGACACCGAATTCGCTCAATATCCGCGAGACCTTGCGCGCGCGCTGTGCGAGCGAAGCGTAGCCGACGCGTCGATTGACGCTCTCGCCGGCAGTGACGACCTCCGCCTCGGGATGCCACTTCGCCGCGTGTTCGAGAATTCGGTCCAGCGTCAAAGGAAACGTTTGTATGCTGCCGTCGATCACCGGCACTTCTCCTGAGCGGGCGGCAAGGCCGGCGCGGTCACGCCGACATTCCAGTTCCATGGAACATTTCCCGCCGCGCGGCGACGGCAAACGACTTCTTCGTGCAGTTCATACTGCCGTGGCATGAGAGCCGTCGCGACACGCGGCTTGCCGGCGAAAATCATATACGCGGCGTCTTTGTTATGAGCCGGCCAGGCAGGTTGGTTACGCGCAGTCGGCACGCCGGACCGGGTGAACGACGCCCAGTAGTCGACCATCGCGTCCGAGAGATCCTGTTCGCCTTTGGTCTCTGGAATCTTCGGCCACAGCTCGGTCGTGCGATGAATCGTGCCGAACATGTAAGGCACTTCGGCGGCGTGGAACGCGTGCCTGCCGGCGTCGTCGGCCGCGGGATAGCCGTGATCGAAATAGTAGAGATAGGTGGGCAGGCCGAGCGCGGCTTGATTGCGGACCAGCCGCTGCGATGTCCACGCGAAAAAGCCGTCGCGAGCCGCGGCCAGGATGTTCTCCTCGATATCCGTCGCTGGATAGAGTTGCAGGAACGTGTCTGCGAGCTCGCCGTAGTTCGCGCGAATGGTCGCCTCGTACTTCGCGGTATCGAATTGCGAGCCGGGCGGCGGTGGCGGGTTGAGTATCGTGCGCATCGTACGGATCTCCCCGCTCGTGAAACCGGTCATGAGCGGTACGCGTGCCTGCTCGCCGCGATCGAATGTTTCGATCAGCTGGCGCGTCAGCACGTTGCCATCGACGATTGCGGTGGAGGCGAAACGCGCCTGTGTTGCGAGCGTGGTGAGGGTCTGTGAGTCGAGCGCACGCAACTCGGCGATGTTCTTCGCTCCCATTGCGCCAGTGAGGTGGTCGCCCACGGCTTCGGCCGAGGGGAAGCCGAATCGCGCCTGCTTCAGCTCCGGGATATTCATCAGCGAGGCGCTCTGAACGATCGCTTTGGCATACAAGCCATGCGCGCGCGGCGAAGCTAGCAAATGCAGGATGGCTAACCCACCCGCCGACTCACCGGCGATGGTGACATTTCCAGTGTCGCCGCCGAACGCCGCGATGTTTTGTTTCACCCACTGCAAAGCCGCGATCTGATCGAGCAAGCCGTAGTTGCCCGACACGCCTTCCGGCGATTCGGCGCTCAACTCGCGATGCGCGAAATAGCCGAATACGCCGAGGCGATAGTTGATCGATACGACGACGATGCCGCGTTTCGCGAGATTGGCGCCGTCGAACATCGCCTGCTGTGACGAGCCGCGGACCAGGTTGCCGCCGTGAATCCATACGAATACCGGTGCGCTCTTGGTCTTGGCGGGCACCCAGATGTTGAGCGACAGGCAATCCTCGCTCATCGCCGGATAAGTCTCGGCATAGATGCTTCCGGGCGGCGCCGAGGGTTGCTGACAAGCGGGGCCGAATTGCTTCGCGTCGCGCACGTCGTTCCATGTCGGCATCGGCGCGGGCGGTTTCCAGCGGCGTTCGCCAACCGGCGGCAGCGCATAAGGAATGCCTTTGAAGACGTGCTGTCCGTCGATCACTGCGCCTCGGACCGCACCGGCTGGTGCGTGCACGATCGGTTCAGACGGACTTGCCGACGCGGCTGTCACGCTCAAGGCCGTCAAGCCGAGCGCCGCCACGCGATGCGCGATCGTCATGAATGTCTCCTAGCCGATGACCTTCAGCAGGCGCAGCCACAGTTGCTGATCGAAATCTTTATCTCCGGCGGCAGCGCCGGTTCGCACCACGACCAGCTTGCGACTCGGCACGACATAGAGACGACGATCGAACGCGCCGAGCGCAGCGACCATGTCGGCGGGAGCTGCGGCGACCAGCGGACCTTCCTTGCGTCCGGCGAGCGCACGAATCGTGTATGCGCTGCCGTTCAACCACCACAGTCGGCCGTAGGCGGGATTGGTGGCCGACGGCGTGAACATCGCTTTGAGATTGGCTTCGGAAACGACGCGCTTGCCGTCGCTGGAAACGCCGCCCTGGAGCACCATGAGTCCGAACAGCGCAGTGTCGCGCGGCGTGGTGACGAGACCGGTGTCGTTGCCGACGGATGCCAGCGCGGCGGGGCGCTTTCGCCAACCGGTCTCGCTCATTCCCAACGGCGCTGTCAGCCAGTCGCGCGTGATCGTGTCGAGCGACTGATTCGTGGCCGCTTCGAGAATGCGGTTGCTCGCCGCGTAGACAGGCGTGTTGTAGTAGAAGACGGTGCCCGCGGGCGCTGCATATTCAAACTTGTCGTTGAGGCCCGAGGCCATCGTCAGCACGTCGACGACGCGGATCTTCGCTTCCTGTTCAGGCGTCGCCTTGGACCAGCTCGCGCCGATATAAGCAGACACGGGCTTCTCGACGTCGATCAGTCCCTTGTCGATCGCGATGGCCACCAGGACCGCGACGAAACTCTTCTGCTGCGAGGCTACGTCTTCGAGCAGCACGCCTCGTTTGTTCTTTCCATACACGAACAGCGCAAATTGTTTGTCGCCCTCGGGCGCCGGCCAGCTCTTCTCGACCAACACCTTGCCGTCTCGAATGACGAGAAAGCCGGTGCTGTTCTGGTTGCGCAAATAGTCGAGCAGGTTGGTCGTTGCTGCCGATTGCTCGGCGAAAACCGGCGCTGCGATTGAGATCGCAATCAGAGCGATGGCCATGAGCATGGCCGCGATGTTTGATCGAGCAATCATGTTCAGCCCCGGCTGTTAGCGGCGCGGCGGCCATGCGCCAGCATGATCCGAGCGACTTCGCCCTGCATGAAGTAAAGAATGTCGCGCGCGGCCTGGCTGGCTTCATTGGCATCGCGAGTGACGAGCGCTGCTCGGACGCGACGCCAATGCTCATACGGCCCGGGACCATTCGCGTTCAGCGCGAGCGCGACATATGAGAAGTGGAAGCGCGTCTTGCGACGGACCGACTCGATCATCTTCTGCGCATCGCGACTCGCCGAGTCGGCCATCTCGCTGAAAATCGCCTCGCTGACTTCGATGATCTGCTCGGCGGGCGCACCGGTTGCGGCGTCGTTCAATAGACGATCGATGTTGGCGAGCATGTGACGGATCGCCGTGTCTGAAGCACGCAGACAGGCGAAGCGAGCAGCGACGCCGTAGAGCGCCGCGCGAAGCTCATACAGATCGAACACTTCTTCAGCCGTGGTCGCCGAGACGCGCGCGCCGCGGTTCTCTTCGAGCTCGATCAGACCGTCATCGGCCAATGTTCGCAGTGCCCGCCGAACCGTCGAGCGACCGACGCCGAACTCGCTGCACAACCTCACTTCGCGGAGCCACTCGCCCGGTGCGAGCTCGCTCGTTTGGATCTGGTGCCGTAGCGCGTGCGCGAGATCGTCCGCGGTCGGCACCGGACGCGTCGAGGTATCGGCCCGGCCTTCGATCAGGCTTGCGCCAGTCTCGTCGTCGGCTGTTGATTCCTTCTTTACGGCCAAAGGGTTACCTCTCACGAAATGATTGCGCCCGAGTCGGTCCATCGAGCCGAGGGCAAGCGGGATTGTTACCACAATATCACGATTGTCGTGCAATCTCATTGACATTGTCTCGTTATGAGCGGCAACATCGTCTGTATTGTCGTACAATCCGGTCGATATTGGCGCTCGATCGACGGATAAAGCACAGCAAAAATGCGCGCCGTGGGGGGATGCATGCGGATTTTTTTTGCCACGACCACCATCCTGGCGCTCGTCCTCGCGACGCCGGCCTTCGCTCAGACATCGAGCAAAAATTCATCGGGCGACACCCGAGCCGAAGAACTCGAAGCCGTCATCGTCACGGCTCGCCGGCGTGAGGAAAGTATTCGCGATGTGCCGGGCACGATCGCCGCGGTGACCGCGGATCAGCTCGAATCCAAAGGACCCGTCGCTGGCAGCGGAGATCTGCTCAACACCACGCCGGGCGTGCGCTTCAACGACGTCGCGAGCGAAAATCTGGCCGAAGTTTCGATTCGCGGATCGGGCACGCAACGCGCGACGGGCGCCGATTCGGGCGTCGGTTTGTTTGTTAACGGCGCGTATGTCGGCAGCAGCACGCTGGGTGGGCGCAACTTCAAGACGCTCGACTATTTCGATCTGGAGCGTGTTGAAGTGCTCCAAGGTCCGCAGGGCGCGCTCTACGGTCGCAACTCCGAATTCGGGGTGGTCAACATCATTCTCGCCAAGCCCAAGTTCGAGAACGGCGGTTACGTCCGCGACATGTTCACGTTTGATCTGAATCAGAATCGTCTCGCGGGCGTCGCGAATCATGTGCTCAGCGATCAAGTCGCCGTGCGCATCGGCGCGGAGACGTACGGTCAAACCAAGGGCTTTTATTACAACCCCAGCCAGGACAAATATTACGACAGCACCAACGGCTGGACCGCGCGCGGCCAGATTCGCTATCGCTCCGGTCCGCTGGATGTGACTTTGCTCTCTGACGCGCAGGATCTGCGACTGCCGACTTTCGTCAACAGTCTTCGCGTGCCGGGCGGCGGCGTGAATCCGCAGATCCCGCTGGGTTTCAACCAGTCGCGCTTCGTTCTGCCCCACACGGGCAAGGACAGTTTGCAGCAGGAGATCCAGCGCGTGATGCTGATGGCGAGCTACGAGCTGAGCGACCTGCTGAAGCTCGAATCGACCACCATGGCCACGGACTGGACTTCGAGCCAGCGATTTGCCGAGGCGATCGACCTGGCGACGGCGATCAGCCTGCGTCAGCAGGGCGAGATCGGTATCTGGCCTTATGGCCAGACCGAGACCGATGTGCGCGATCGCACGATTTATCAGGACCTGCATCTCACAGGTAACACGGCCAGCGGCAGCGTCTCGTGGATCGTCGGCGGCGAGGTGCTATATCAGCGCGACGACTATGAGCGTCTGCTCGTTACATCACCGTGCCCGTTCACGCTCGCAGCGAGCTTTTGCACCGGCACACCCGCGCAGCCTGTCTGCGTGAGGCCGCTGCCTACGTCGACCAACTGCCCGGCGACGTTCCCGCTGCTCTATGGCAACACCAGCATCACCGATCAGAGCATCGAGTCGTTCGCTACCTATGCCTCGCTCCAATATTCGATCGGCGACTTCACGCTGGTCGGCGAAGGACGGTTCACGCACGACTCCAAGGAAGCGACGCAGGGCATCACCGCGCTCTACACCGATACATATACGAGGTTGCCGACGACGTTCAAGTTCTCCGCGGACCAGCCGGCGTACACGTTCACGGTCAGTTACAACGTACCCAACCTGCCGAGCACATTGCTCTACACGAAGGTCGGCACCGGCTATCGGGCAGGCGGCGTCAACAACGGCACGTTCAATCCCGCCGCGCCGAACCCGTTTACGTTCACTTACGACAACGAAGACACGATCGGCTATGAACTCGGGTTGAAGACCAGCATCACGCGGGACATCTTCCTGCGCTTGTCTGGCTACCTGTCGCGCACCACTGATGCGATCACGAGTCTCAACGACGGCTGCACTGCTACCAACATCTGCGGCACCGGACAGCAGTTCTTCAACGTCAACGGTGGCACGATACACGCTCGCGGTGTCGAAGCCGCATTGGACTCGCGCTTCCGCCTCGGCGAAGGTGTGCTGTCGATCGGTCTCAACGCTGCCAATCAA
>JBEVKA010000569.1:0-7047 GCA_040509855.1 Steroidobacter sp. | reverse complement strand
GTTATAAATCTTGTCGCCCGACGCGTCCGGCGCGCCGATGCCGAGATGATCGTGATGCGCGGTGTAGATCACATACGCTTCGCTGAGCGCGGGATCGCTGCCTTTCAACACGCCATAAACGTTGCCGGTGTTGGAACGTTGTAGCGCGGTCTTGAAATCCAGCGACGTGGTCACGCCCAGCGACACCGGCTGGAAATCCTTGGATTTCGCGGCATTCACCAGCTGATCCAGATCTCGACCGGCAAGCTTCGCCAGCTCGCGCGAGGCATCTTCGGTGAGCCAGCCTTTGACTTGAATGCGCGGCTCGCCGGCGGTGGGCAATTCAACTTGCTCGCCGCTCCATGACGTCTGCACCACCTGGAACGGATAACCTGCCGACGGCGTGGTGTGAATGATGATGGCGCCGGCCGCACCCTGACGAGCCGCGCTTTCATATTTGTAACTCCAGCGGCCGTAGTACAGACGCGTGTTGCCGGCGAACAGCTGCTCGTCCCAATCGGGATCGTTGTTCAACATCAGCAGCACTTTGCCCTTCAAGTCCTGGCCCTTGAAGTCGTCCCAGCCGTATTCGGGCGCCTGGATGCCGTAGCCGACGAACACCACTTCGGCGTTCTTGATCGAGCTGCGCTCGTTCTGGATGCCGGTGGAGCCGATGTATTGATCCCACCATTTGAACGCGACCGTCTTGCCGCCTTTCTTGAACGACCACTGCTTGGGCATGGCGCTGGTGACTGCGACCACATCGAACGTCTGCTGATAACTGCCGTCGCTGCCGCCGGGCGCGAAGCCGATCTGCTTCAGCTGCTCGACCAGATAGTCGCGCGTCTTGGCGTCGCCCGGCGTGGCCGGAGCGCGACCTTCGAATGCGTCGCTGGAGATGGTGGTGATCTGATCGCGCAGATAATCCGCGGCGATCTGATTCGCCGCTGTCTTGGCTTCAGCGTTGACGGGTTCGGCGGGCGCGGCGCTTTCGGGACCTGGAGCGGGTTTCGGCTCTTCAGGTTTACACGCAGCGAGCGTGAGGGAAACGATGATGGCGGCCGGCAGCCACCGTACGGCTGGCGAGATGTGCATTCGAAACTCCGCGACGGGATTGAGTCGGTCACTGTAGCACTCGTTCAGCGGCCGCGACCAATTCACACTTTTTGACGCTTCATGACACAGTGAGATCGAGTGCACGCGATGTGGAAACTCACCCTCACTCGCGCTCCAACTTTCCTTTTACATAGTGATATTGGTCACAGTCGCACGGGCGCACGGTCACTACTGTTTCGCGACAGGGCAGGCGACTCGCGGAAGGATTTGCGGGACCCATCGCAAATCTTTTTTCGAGGACCTCATGGGTGTTGTCAACGCCGCGGGTACAGGCCCAGAGCGGCGCATTGCATTGATCCAACCACGCTTCGCAACCGACGAACAGGCCGGCCATGCCGTGCAGCTGTTCGATTCGGTGCTGTGGGTATTCAAAGGCACCACGCGTTCGATCTGGGTCACCAGCGACGCCGACGCCGCGCACGTCGTCATTGCGCATCACTCCGAACCGCCCGCGCAGCTGGATGCCTGGCGCGAGGCCGGCAAGTTCATCATCACGCTCAGCACCGATGGGCAAAAGCACCCCGCGGGCCCGCGCACGCTGGTTTATCCGGTCCCTGCCGTTCAGGTTCTGAGCGTGCTCGAACGGGTCGAGGCGGAAATGGAAGGCTGGGAAGACAGCAGCGCGCAGGCGGCACCCACGGTTGCGAACACCGCTCCGCCCGGCGCCGATCCGTGGTCCTTCGTCGAAGCGTTGCGCACATTGCGCGCGGTCAACAATCCCAGCATCTGGGTGGTGTGCCAAGGCACCACCGGTCCGTTGCTGTGGATTCGCGGCGACGGTGCCCAGTACTGCTGTGACAACGCAACGGCGCAGAGCATCCACGCCGGCACCATGTCGCTGAGCGGATTGACGCCGCAGAAAGGCAGCGATCCTCCGCGTGAATTTGCACCTCGCCCCGGCGTCGAGTTGTTCTGGTTCGCCACCTATTACGCTAGCGCCGCGCTCGCGCCGTGGCTGAATCAAAAGGCGATCTTTCGATTGATCCGCTGGCCCGACTTCGGCCGCTTGCGTCCGTCCGACGCGACCGCGCTGACGACGCAAATTCGCATCGTGGCCGCGTTGAATGCCGGATCCGCTTCCATCTCGGCGCTCTCCGTGCTCGCCCAAGCAACTGTCGAGCAAACGGCGCGCATCGTTAACGCGCTCGCGGTTTGCGGTCTGACGGAGATGGTGCAGACGGCGGCGTCGCGGCCTCGTCAAGAAAGTTCGGTGAGTCCGCCCGCCGGCGGCTTCAAACAATTCCTGCGCAACCTGCGCAAGCATCTCGGCATGGGGACGCTCGCATGAGTGCGACATCGGAACTCAAAATCGTATTCGCCGGCCCCATGGGCGCCGGCAAGACCACCGCGATCGCCGCGGTCAGCGACTTTCCTCCCATCTCTACCGAGATGCACAACCACGATCAGGAAAGTTTCGCCAAAGCGTCCACCACTGTCGCGCTCGACCTCGGCCAGATCGGCTTGGGCGACGGCACGGTCGTGCGCCTGTATGGCACGCCTGGTCAGGATCGATTCTCTTTCATGTGGGAGATCATCGGGCGTGGCGCGATCGGTGTGATCCTGCTGCTCGATGGCTCGAGCCCCAGCGCGCCGAATGATCTGCGCACGTACGCCGAAACATTCCAGCGCATCACGCCGGACCAGCCTTTCATCGTCGGCGTCGGCCGTCTGCGTCCCGAAGATGGCGCGAAGCTCGATGCCTGCGCGCGCGTGCTCGATTTGCTGGGCATCTCGGCGCCGGTCTTCAGCGTCGACGTGCGCAAGCGCGAAGACGTCCTGCTGCTGCTCGATACCTTGCTCGCGATTCTGGAAGTCCGCGATTCCGAAGTCGCGCAGGCCCACGGTTAATCAATATGACTAATCAACGATTCGATCCCGATGTCATGCGTGCCGGTGGGCATCACCTGGAGGCGTTCGCCACCGCGAACCCCGATGTGACATTGGCGGTGCTCACCTCCGGCGACGGCTTCGAAGTAGCGTCCTACCCGGCCGCGCAACCGATAACGCCGCGAATCGCCGCGATGAGCAGCTCGATGCAAGCTCTGTCCGAAGCGCTGACGCGCGAGGCAGGCCTTGCCAACAATCGCAACCTCATCATCGAGACCGACGACGGCACGGTGATGATTATGGGCGTCGCCGGTACGCCGCGCCTGTCGCTGGCCATCGTCGCAAAAAAGGGCGAGCTGCTCGGCAAGCTGCTGTGGGCCGCGCGCAATCTGTCCAAGAAGCTGGAAACCAGCCTGAGAAAGTGATGTTCGTTAACCCCCTCCTAGGAGTCTCGTAATGGCAACTGTGTCTGAATCTTTGAAGAGCCTGTTGAGTATCGACGGCGCGATGTGCTGCGCGCTGGTCGACGCCAACAGCGGCATGATGCTGGGTAGCGCCGGCACCGGTCTGGATCTCGAGCTGGCGGCCGCCGGCAACACCGAAGTGGTGCGCGCCAAACTGCGTACGATGAAGAGCCTCGGCCTGGCCGACGCGATCGACGACATCCTCATCACGCTGAGCAAGCAGTACCACATCATCCGTCCGGTGCAGGCGAAGCCCGGCATCTTCATGTACCTGGTGCTCGATCGTGCCAAGGCGAACCTGGCGTTGGCGCGCCGTTCCGCCCAGGACGCCGAGCAGTCGCTGACGTTCTAATCAGCGCTGCCAGCAGACGAGGCGGCGGCACCCATCGCCGCCGCCCGGAAGAAACATTGGCCGCCGACGTTTCGACCTAGGCGGCAGGAAATCATGGCTGTTATAGATCCGAACGACGGTTGCGTGGTCATTCGCATCGTGTACGACGGTGCGCCCATGGCCGGCAAGACCACCAGTGTTGCGACGCTCGGTCGCGGCCTGGGTGCGTCCGTCTTTTCGCCCGCCGATCTCAACGGCCGCACGTTGTATTTCGATTGGCTCGACTACACCGGCGGTCTGTTCGAAGGCCGTCGCATCCGTTGTCAGATCGTCACCGTGCCGGGACAGGCGGTGCTCGCGAAGCGTCGACGCCGGTTGCTGGAAAGCGCCGATGTCGTGGTGTTCGTCGGCGACAGCTCCTCGGCGGGATTCGCGGAAGACAAGCGGCAACTGCGCAACCTGCGAAAGGTATTGAGCGAGGTGTCCGGGCCACCGGTCGGCATCGTGTTACAGGCGAACAAACGCGACCATGCCGACGCGATGCCGATGGACAAGCTGCGCGACGTGCTCGATGAGATGGAGCTGCGTAGCGCCGTGATCGAATCGGTGGCCACCGAAGGCACGGGCATTCGCGAGGCTTTCGTATTCGCCGTGCGCCTGGCGCTCGATCGCGTGCGCGAGTTGATGAACACCAACGCGCTGAAAACGACGCGCCCGAAGATCAACAGCGCGCAGGATCTGTTACAGGATCTGAAGCAGGCGGAAGACGGCTCGATCGACCTCGCGATCGAATCCGGCGGTCTGGAACAAAAGAACTCGCTCGCGGCACAGGCGCTGGAAGAAGCGCTGCAAGCAAACATCGACGTGCCAGCCAAGAGCATCCCGGCTCCTGTTGCGACCAAGCGCGCAGCGAATCCCGATGGCCCGCCCGCGGTCCCCGACGAGAAAGTCGCGAGCGGCCTGGTGTGGCCACCCGTCGACGGTCGAGTGATCCTGCACGAAACCACTCGGGCGGCGGCAAATTTGCAGCGTGCGAAAGACGGAGCGTGGACCAGCGTCGTCGACAATCGCTGGTCGCTGCACTCCGCCGCCTCTGCGCTGGTTGGCAGCCTCGACTCCGGGCGCGGCGAGCTGATTCAGTGGGCGCGCCTGCACCTGGCCAACAATGATTTCATTTCCAAACAACGCTGCGTGGTGCTGGCCGACGATGGCACGCATCACTATCGGTTGTGGCAGATCGTGCGCAGCGAATCGTCGTTGCGTGCACGAATCGAAGCGGCGTTGTCGGGCGAAGCGCGCGGCATTGCGAAGGCTCTGCTGATCGCGGCACGTGCGTTCCTGCGCATGGCCAAACGATTGTCGGCTGCCACTTGTGAGCTGCCGCTGAGTCTCGAACAGGTGAGTGTGGCCGATGCGGATCCGATCTACGTCGGCTGGATGCCGCAACCCTCGGCGGCACGTCCGCCGAAATCATGGTCGCCCGAGCAAGCACTGGAGTTGCTGGTCGCCGAGCTCGGGTTCGCGCGTGCTGCACTTCGGACCTGTCGGACGGAATTGATCGCCGAGCTGGCGCGCGTCGGGCGTGATCGGAACACGCACAAGGACGAGCTGACTCATCTCCAGCGGCTCGTGGCCATCGTCCTCAAATAGTGAAATTAAGTTGAATCGCCGCAGCGTCGCCTGTGACGCAGTTCTGCGCTTTTGTGCCGAGATGTCGGGGAAACTCCCCGCCGTTCGATGCGCCGATGGACGGCAGGCGGCAAACTCCGACGCCGATCACATCAAGCAATTCGTCGCGCGCCCGATAGCAAGGATTGGACGTAAGCAGCGTCGCAGATCGTTGTGATGGAAAACGTGGTGCAACAGCTTTGGCTCGCGGTCGGTTTGGTGGCCGCATTCATCGTCGCCGCCTTGTATTGGCGTCGCCTGCACGCGCCGGCATCCGCCGCTCGTGCCACTCCCGCTCACGGACCGATTGTTTATCGTGACGCGCCCACTGTGCGAGTCAACGACTCACAACGTGTCGACCGCGCGCGCAAGGCCATTCGCTTGAAGGTCGGCGAATCGTTCGACGTGCTCGCCAACGCGCCAGCCCTGCCGCCGCGCTTCCGCATCACTCTCAAGAACATTCTGGACGGCAGCGATGTCGAGTCCGCTCAGATCGCCGTCGAGTTCGGCGGCGCGCAGCTGAGCTGCGGACCGCTCGTCAAAGAAAACGGCTTCAACGAATACATCATGCCGCGCGCCGCACGCGATGAGCATCGCAGCTCGGTGTTCTATTACCAGGAACGCGGCGAGTCGCTCGAATTCATGCGCATCAAGCTCAAATCCGCCGACCTCGCCGGGGCGCAGGCCGAGCTGGAGATCATGCAGCTGCAAGGACATTGGGCGACGCTCGGCGCCGGCGAATAAAACAACCGGGCATTCGTATAATGTCCGCATGCCCGCCGCCAAGCTGACTCGCGAGTTCTACGCCAGAGAAACATTGCTCGTCGCCCGCGATCTCCTGGGCATGCATCTGATCCACGCCGGGCCCGAGGGCGAGCAGGTCGGGCGCATCGTCGAAACGGAAGCTTACAAAGGGCCGCACGACCTGGCGGCGCATTCGGCGAGGGGGCGCAGGACGGGGCGGACGGAAGTGATGTTCGGGCCGCCGGGCCACGCGTATGTCTACCTTATATATGGCTTCTGGAACTGCCTGAACATCGTGACCGCGGCGGACGGCGTGCCGCATGCCGTGTTGCTGCGTGGGTTGGAGCCGGTGAAGGGGATTACGGACACGACCCACGGGCCGGGGCTGTTGTGTCGGGCGCTGCATGTCGATCGCAGCCTGAACGGCGCGGATCTGCTGGGAAACACCTTGTGGCTGGAGAAGCCGGCCCGATATCGGGCCCCGAGCGTGGGTCGCGGACCCCGGATCGGCGTGGATTACGCCGGGGACTGGGCCAAGAAGCCGTGGCGGTTCTTCGATAAGGATTCGCCCTACGTTTCGACGGTCAGCGCCGCCGCCCGTAAGCGGGCGCTGGCGACCGCTCAAGGCGGTATCCGGGCCAAGTTGGCCCGTAAATAGCGTAAGATTCGGCCCCTTTTCCGGGTGTGACCCCTGTCGGGGCCCCGGAATCCGTGATCGACTGTTCTCCTCATGCAAACCGCACCCCGCGAACTCTTTGCCTATCGCAAGCACTGGGCGTCCCGGTTCGGGACCGCTCCGTTCCTGCCGATGACCCGGGAGGAGATGGACGCACTGGGCTGGGACAGCTGCGACATCATCGTCGTGACCGGCGACGCGTACGTCGATCATCCCAGCTTCGGCATGGCGATCATCGGTCG
>JBEVKA010000568.1:0-8813 GCA_040509855.1 Steroidobacter sp. | reverse complement strand
TGCCGGAACGTTTGAAGGCGCCGCTGCGTAACGGCGGCATTCGCACGCTGACCAACGATGAGTTGACGGCGCGGACCAGGTCGCTCGTGGCGGAATTGCAGTCGGGCCAGGACGGGCGTGACCGACTGCTGCGGGATCCAACCTTGTCCACCACGCTGAAACGACAGCTCGCGAATATTCCCTCGCGCGCATGGAACGATCCGCAGGTCATTGCCAGTGTGGCGGCACTGTTCCGGGATAGCCTGCTCGCAACCGAGAACGCCATCGTCGCTCAACGCGCGGAGCGCGCATTGACACAAGTGAGAGTAGGCATTGCGATGTATGCGTCGAAGTTGGTGAAAGACATTCATCGCGGTGTCCGAGAGGCGTTCGCCGCGTCGATCTCGCACATGCTCGAGCGTGCCTTGTGGATCGTTGGCCTGGCGCTGCTCGTGGTGTTGTTCATTCCCGAGCTGCCGCTGCGTTCCAAGATGCACGCCGACTCGGCCACGGGCGAGTGATGAATAGCCCGGCCGCTGTCCCACCTGCCAGGCGTTCCTTCGCCGCCTTACGTCATCCCGGCTATCGAGGATTTTTCTTCGCGTTCGCCGGCGCGATGATGGCCGACAGCATCGAGCACGTCATCAGCTACTGGATGATGTTCCAGAAGTTTCAGTCGAACGCGCTTGGCGCCTTCGCGGTGATTTCGCATTGGGTGCCGTTCCTGCTGCTGTCCTTGCCGGTGGGCGCGCTCGCCGACCGTTTCGATCCGCGGCGGATGATTCAGATCGGCATGGTCTTGTTCATGGGCGTGTCGATCGCGTGGGGCGTGCTGTTCACCACCGACACGCTCGAAGTGTGGCATGCGATGTTGCTGCTGACTTTGCATGGCATCGCCGGCGTGCTGTGGACACCCAGCTCGCAAGTGCTGCTACACCATGTCGTGCCGGCCGAGCAGTTGCAGAGCGCGGTGCGCTTGAATGCAACAGCGCGTCAGCTGGGATTACTTGGCGGTCCGGCGGTCGGTGGGCTCATCCTGCTGTTTCTGGGGCCCGCGCACGGCATCCTGCTCAACGCGCTGATCTACATTCCGACCATCATCTGGTTGTGGAAGGCACCGTATTCCCCAGTGAAGGGCGAGGGCGCGCCGCGTTCCACTCGGGCGGTGCTTTCTGTCGGTGACATCACTTCGACGCTGCAACGTATCCGCGAGCATCGCACGCTGTTGAGCATGATCCTGCTGTCGGGCGGCGCTTCGTTCTTCGTCGGCAATGCCTACTTGCCACAGATGCCGGATTTCGCGCGCTCGCTTGGGCACGGCGACGCTGATCTTTCCTACAGCGTACTGCTTGGCGCCGATGCGATTGGCGCGCTGACGGCTGGGTTCTTGTTGGAGAGTCGCGGCTGGCTGATGCCCAACCCGCGCACGGCCATCATGCTGGCGATGCTGTACTGCTGCGCCATGGCCGGGTTCGCGCTGTCGTCGCTTTATTGGCTGGCCGTGGGGCTGCTGTTCGTCGCGGGCTTCGTCGAGCTGTCGTTCAACTCGATGTCACAGACGCTGGTGCAAATGAATGCGCCGGCGGACATTCGCGGCCGCGTGATCGGCGTGTTCTCGATGATGGCGTTGGGTTTGCGAACCTTCAGCGGCGTCACGGTTGGATTGATGGGCGCCGCCATCGGTATTCATGTGTCACTGGCACTGAGCGCGCTGGCGTTGTTGTCGCTCAGCGCGCTGTTGTTCGTGCGTATGCCGAAGCAAATGGCGCCCAGCTAGTTCGCGAGTGGGTCGCTATTTTTTCTTGGCGCTTTTCTTTTTGCGGCCGCCGGCCTTTTTCTTCGGCACCTTCGCACCGGCACGCCGCGCTTCGGACAAACCGATGGCGATCGCCTGCTTGCGGCTGGTGACTTTCTTGCCGGATCCGCCACTGCGCAGCGTGCCCTGCTTGCGCTCGTGCATCACCTTCTCGACCTTCTTGGATGCTTTCTTGCTGTACTTACGTGCCATGAGAGTGCTCCCGTCGGATGAGTCCCGACCCACCAACGTCTCATGGTCGTGCGCTGTTCCTCAGCGATAGATCAGGAACGGCTCGCGTTCCTTGATCCAGGCGGCTTCATCGGGCTGGGTGATTGCATCCAGATCGGCGGCGGTTGATCTCGCATCGTCCACCCATTCCCGCAGCAGCGGACTGCCGTTGATGACATCGATGGCGAGGCGGTCCTTCTCATATTCGTAATGGAAGTCGCGCCACAAGGGATAGGCGGGATGCAGGCGGCGGATGGCCTTGAAGGCCAATGTTTGCAGGCGCCACGGCTGGAACGCTCGATGATCGTAACTCGGATCCTCGACGTGGATCTGCAGTCCCGAGCAGAGTTTGCCGACATGTTTATGAAACGTCGGCTCGAACCAGCAGGGCCGGATCCGGCAGCCGTGCAGCCACTGCGGAGCGAACGCTCGCATTTCGGCCAACACTTTGCCGGCATCGATATCGGGCGCACCGAACAGTTCCAGCGGACGTGTCGTGCCACGGCCTTCGGAAAGCGTAGTGCCTTCGACCATCACCGTGCCCGCATAGGCGCGTGCCATCCAAAGATTCGGCGCATTCGGACTCGGATTGACCCAGGTGCGCGTGCCGATCGGCCAACCGAAACCAGGCGCAGTCTCCGGTTGCCAGCCTTCCATTTCGACCACGCGATAGTCCACGTCGAGCTGCAGCGTTTTCTTGAACCAATGGCCCAGCTCACCGAGCGTGAGGCCATGGCGCATCGGCAGCGAGCCGGCGCCGACGAAACTTTCCCACCCGGCGCGCAAACGCAGCCCTTCCACCGGTCGGCCGGCGGGATTGGGCCGGTCGAGCACCCATACCGCTTTGCCGTGTTTCGCCGCCGCTTCGAGCACGTAACGCAGCGTCGTGATGAAGGTATAAATGCGACAGCCCAGGTCTTGCATGTCGACCAGCAGCACGTCGAACGTTTGCATCATCGCATCGGTGGGGCGCCGCACCTCACCATACAAACTGAAAATGGGAATGCCGAGCGTCGGATCGTTGAAGTCCGGCGACTCGACCATGTTGTCCTGCTTGTCACCCCGCAGACCATGCTGAGGGCCGAACGCGGCGCTGAGTTTCAAGCCGACCGCAGCGAGTGCATCCAGCGAATGAGTCAGATCCGAGGTGACGGACGCAGGATGTGCGAGCAGCGCGACGCGTTTGCCCTTGAGCTCCCGCTGCAGCGATGGGTCGGCGAGCAGCCGCTCGATGCCAAATTTCATGAAGGATCTCCCGCCAGCACCAGCGCAAAGCCGTCGCGGTGATGAAAGTCGGGCTTGCCCTGCGGATGCGCCAGCGCCCAAAAGGAAAAGAGGCCCTGTTCGCCTTCGATCACCGCCGACACCGCCAGGCGCAACTCGCGGCCGTTGGTGATGGCATCCGAGATCTCGGGAACGTTTTCCAGATGCAGGTCCACGTCGATATCGAGCTCACCGTCCCGGCGCCGGCAAATCACGCGCGGCGGCGGCGTGAGAATCACCGGCTGCATGCCCTGGCGATAGTCGTCGAATCGATAGGCTGCCCACTGGCTGGAGGGCGAGAAGTTGAATTCGAAATAGGCTTCGCTGTCGGGCAACGAGATGAACGCCTCGAAGCACGTATGTTTCCACAGCTGGTCCTGGGCTTTGCTCGCTGCCTGCGGAGGTAGCGTGACACGATCGATGTCGCCGGCGACGCGGAAATACAGCACCAGCAGATCGGAGGTGGGCGAATCGACTTCGACGCTGATCGAGCTCAGGGCGTCGTCAGGCGTCGTGTCATGAGGCAGCAGGGGAGTGGCTTGCATGCGGGCTATTGTATGCCACTCCCGCGGCCCCGGTATTCGTCAATGCCAGCTGGCGGTCGCGGCGATTTTCTCCCTGAATAGCGGCCGCGCGAACCACAGTAGCGTGGCCGCGATGGTGCATCCGCTCATCACCACGATGAGCAGCGCCCAGCGAATCTGCATGGGATCGCGCAGGATGTAGTCGCTGATGAACGGCACCAGCGTCGGCCCGACACCCAAGCCGATCAGGTTTACGGTGAACAAATAGACCGAGGAGATCTGGGCGCGCATTTGATTCGGCGTGACCTGGTTGACCGCCATCGGCCCCATCGCCACATAGCCGTGAAAGGGCAGGCCGGCGACGCAGATCGCGACGATCGCCACCGCGAAGCTCGGCATGAACGCCGTCAACGAGCTGGTCAGCAAAGTCGCGACCGCCACCACCATGCAGACTTTGATGGGCGCATCGCTCTGGCCGCGCGCCACCCAGAAATCACACAACCTGCCGGCGAGGAAGATTCCGGTGGTGTTGATGAAGATCGTCGACAAGCCAATGACCACGCCGACCTGCGCCGGCGCGACGCCATAGGTGCGTGCGATCACGGTCGGCAGCCAGCCTCCGACCGCATAGCCGACCATGGCCAGCATGGCGAGCGCGACGAAGTGCAGGCCGTAGAAGTTGCCGTGCTTCACCATGAACTTCACGACTTCCTTGAACGGCACCTTCTGGCCGAAGTCCTCGCCACTCGCCGACTGCATCTTGATGAGTCCGCGTCGTGTCGGTTCGCGCACGCCGATCAACAGCAGCGGCAGCAGTATTCCCGGCAAACCAGTGACGATGAAAACAAACTGCCACGCACGCACTTCGCCGAACAGCGGCAGGTCATATGTTTTCCCTTCCGTGGAAATTGCCGCGACCACCAGGCCGCCGACCAGCATCGCGATGCCGGCGCCGATGGCGATGCCCATGTTGTAAACACTGAAGGCACGGCCTTGTTTCTCGCGTGGGAAAGCGTCGCTAATCATCGAATACGCAGCGGGCGACAGCGCTGCTTCACCCACGCCGACACCGGCGCGTGCAAGCAAAAGTTGTGTCCAGTTCTTCGCCAGGCCGCACCAGGTCGCCATGATGGACCAGGCGATGACGCCGACCGCGATGATGCTTTTGCGATTCCTGCGATCCGCGAGCCGGCCGATGGGAATGCCGAAGAATGTATAGAACAGCGCGAACATCAGTCCTTGCAACATGCCGATCTGGGTGTCGGTGACCTGCAGGTCGCGCTTGATGGGTTCCACCAGCAGCGAAATGATCTGCCGGTCGATGAACGAGAAGATGTAGAAGATCAGCAGGACGAAAACCAGATACCAGGCCTGTGCCGAAGCTGGATAAGGCACGGCGCCGGCCAACGCGGGCGAGTTCGCCGCGGAGTTCTGTGTGTTCAACGTGTTTCCCCCGATGCTGCGGTCGATCGCGTTCCTGCTCTGTTCCGCTCACTCGAACGGTCGCGGCCTGTATGCAATCGGCCGCGTACCGCGAGTTAAAAGCAGTGTAGTCACACAGCGCGCGCTCAACGCAAGCTCTTTCGTCGCGAAAGGCATTGCATGCGTCGGTGATTTCGTTGCGCGGAATCGATGGGTTGTGGACCGGGCGAGGTTACGGGCATTCTGCGCGCCATGAATTCACAAGAGCAGCCCGCATCGTCCGCGGCTGTCGAGCACAAGCCGCGCGTTGGCTGGGGATTCATCACGCTCCACGCGCTTGCTTACACCGGCACCTGGCTGGCGTTGCTGACGCCGGTGCTCGTGACCATCGCGCTCAAGGTGCGGCAGCTCGACCCGGGTATCGCGGCTTCCAATCTGTCGCTGGTGCTCGGCTTCGGCGCGTTCTTCGCGCTGCTCGGCAATCCTTTGTTCGGCCGCTTGAGCGACCGGACCACGTCACGATTCGGCATGCGTCGGCCGTGGCTGATTGGCGGCATTGTTTGTGGCGCGCTCGCCTTGCTGATGATCGCGCTGGCGAAAAATATTTTCGTGGTGCTGGTCGGCTGGTGTCTCGCGCAGCTTGCATTCAACGCGGTGCTCGCTGCAGTCATCGCTGTTTTGCCCGATCAGGTGCCCGCCGAGCAGCGCGGCACGGTGGCCGGCGTGATGGGCATCTGTTTACCGCTAGGGCAGGTGTGCGGCACGTTCGTCGTACAGTCCGTGTCCGGCTCGATGCTGCTGATGTTTGTTTTGCCGGCGCTGATCGGCACGCTCGCTGTCCTGCCGTTTGCGTTCGTGCTGCGTGATCGACGTTTGCAACCGGGCACGGTGCCGCCGCTGCAAATACATCGCGCCGCCGAGATCTATTGGGTGAACCCGCGCCGCTATCCCGATTTTGCGTGGGCATGGCTGAGCCGGCTGCTGCTCGTGCTGGGCACCGCGTTCCTCAACACCTATCAGCCGTTTTATCTGATCGACCGGTTGGGGCTGAGCGAGCAGCAGATCCCAACGGTGATCTTCCACGGGATTCTGGTGCAAACGGTCGCCATCGTCGCAGTGAGCATTCTCGGCGGTCGCCTGTCCGATGCGATCGGCCGCCGCAAAGTCTTCGTTGTCATCGGCGGCGCGGCGTATGCAATCGGCTTGTGGGTGATCGCCATCGCGCCGGACTACGTAACGTTCCTGTTGGGCATGACCATTACCGGTATCGGCCACGGTGTTTACTTCGCCGTGGATCTCGCGCTGGTGACGGATGTCTTGCCCAATCGGTGGCGCGATGCCGGCAAGGACCTCGGCATCTTCAATGTCGCCAACGCTCTGCCTCAGGCACTCGCACCCGCTGCCGGGCCTTTCATCCTCGCGATGACGGGATACAACTACACGTGGCTGTTCATCGTCGCCGGCTGCGTGACGCTGATGGCGTCGCTCACGATCCTGCCGGTGCGTAGCGTGCGGTGAGTTGGGAACCAGGCTGCGCAAAATCGGCGCCCTGGTCGCTGTGTCCAGCCCGGTCGAAGCCCCCGTTCAGAATAGATGTACCAACGATGTCACGCCTATAAAAATAGGCCGTTGAGCATTGGCAGTGCGGCGCTCGTCCGTGATAAATTGACAACGTTGTCCCGAGCGGGGTATCCCTATGGCCACGATCCGCATCCAGGCAGGGGCGGACGACAAGTACACACCGTCGGGGGGCTCTCATGAATTCATCCAGAACACTGGCGCTGGCGATATCCGCCGTGCTGTCCACATCCGCACTCTCAGTTCACGCCGCCGAGGACGAGGCTGGCGCGCGCACGATCGAGGAAGTGATCGTGTCGGTCGAACGCGTCGAGCAAACATTGCAGAGTTATGAAGGCACCGCCGTCGCGATCTCGCAGTCGGCACTCGACACGCTCGGCGCCAATGACCTGATCGATCTGCCGGCGCTGATGCCCGGCCTGGAAATCTCCAACTACGAGAGCAACACCGAGTTGTATGTGCGCGGTATCGGCAGCAACGCCAACACCGAACTCGGCGATCCCGCCATCGCTCCTCATTTGGACGATGTGTACGTGCCCCGGCCTCGCGGCCTCGGTGTCGCGTTCTTCGATATCGATCGCGTCGAAGTGAACGTCGGCCCGCAAGGCACCGTGCGTGGTCGTAACGCGTTGGGCGGCTCGATCAACATCGTGTCGCGCAAGCCCAAGCTCGGCGCGTTCGAAGGCTACGCCGAGTACGCGGTCGGTAACTACGATCAGCAGGAGTTGCGTGGCGCGATCAACTTGCCAGTAGGTGAGATCGCCGCCGCTCGCCTGGCCGTCTATTCCGCCGAGCACGACGAATATGTTCGCAACACCGGCCCACTCACCAATCTGCTGGGTTGGGAATCGCAGGACGACCTGGGCGCTCGCGCTCACTTCCTGATCGAGCCTTCCGAAAAATTCTCGGTGCTGCTCTCCGGCGACTATCTCAATTCCAAGGGCACCGGTTCGCGCGGCATCGACATGTTCAACTACTCGGAAAGCGGCCGCGATTGGAGCAGCGTCGACGATCCATGGCGCATCAACATGGTCGGCTTTACCCCGGTGCAGGACACCGATCATTGGGGCGCGTCCGTCAACGCCACTTACAAAACCGATTTCGTGAACGTGCAGTACATCGGCGGCTATCGCGATCTGCACTACACCGCGAGCCTTTCCAACAGCGGTCGCAACTTCGATTTCTCCGGCGACGAACTCGCCGAAGTCGATCAGGGCAACGTGGTCGATCCCAACGGTCCGCTCGCGCAGGCGTGGATCGCCGAGCGTTACTACGGCAACTATGGCGCGCTGATCTGGGACACGACGTCCGAAAGCCGTACGCACGAGCTGCGCTTTACGTCACCGGACAGCGCGGAGCGCGTGACGTGGGCATTGGGCTTCTACAAGTTCAAGGAAGAGCAGGCGGTGTTCCTGGGCATTCCGCAGGACTATTCCACCGATCTGCCCTATCTCGAATTCAATCAGGGCTCGACCGTCGGCGAGTCCGACTCCGCGTATCTGGACGTGACATTCGCGGTGACCGACAAGCTGCGCCTCACCGGCGGCGCGCGTTATTCCGATGAGAGCAAGGAGCGCGAGGGCTTCAACTTCATCGCCGGCATCAACGCCGGCGGCGTCGCGATTCGCACCGGCACGCCCGGTTTCCGCATGACTGGATTGAGCCGTGGCATGAGAAATCCCGATGCGAACGGCGACGGCGTGGCCAACACCATCCAGGATTACATCCTGTTGTATCAGGCCGGCATCGCCAGCTACGGCGTCAACGACACATTGGGAACATTCCTGTCCGGCGGCTGCGTGCAGGTCAGCCAGTTCCAGGGTTCGTGCGCCGGCTACCCGGGATTGGGCCTCGCCTTCGGCAGCGCCACCGCGCAGTTCGGCAAGAACTCCGATAACTATGTCGACTGGCGCTTCCGCATCGGCTTCGACTTGACCGACAAGAACCTGTTGTATGGATTGGTCGCCACCGGCAACAAGGCGCCGAGCTTCAACGACACGGTGGATCTGGACACGGGCCCG
>JBEVKA010000567.1:0-6084 GCA_040509855.1 Steroidobacter sp. | reverse complement strand
ACTTGCGGCGTCGATCTCAACAATGCCATGGCGTCGGGGATCAACGTGCTCGGCGATATTCATGGCGGGCCAGGACAGCAATGCATGGAGCTGTACGAAGAGGTTCGCGCCGCTGGAGATGTAACCACCGACCGCGTGCTGGATGGCTTCATCGCCAGGCACGGCAAGATCGTTCCGGGCTTCGGCCATCGCTTTCATCCGATCGACCCACGCGTCGAGCCATTGCTGACTCTGGTCGAGCGCGCGGCGAAAGAAGGTGTGGTTGATGGTGGCTACGCGCGCATCGGCAGAGAGGTCGAGGCGGCGTTACAGCGACGCACCGGCAAAGCCATTCCGATGAACATCGATGGCGTCACCGCGGTGATTTTTTGTGAGCTGGGGTTTCCACCGCCGATGGGGCGCGGCCTGTTCATCCTGTCGCGCTCGGTGGGAATCCTTTCGCATGCGTGGGAACAGTCGCAGCGTAACGAACGCATCAAAGGTCCCATGCCCAAAGAGATTCCTTACACCTATAGCGGCCCGGAGCGACGCTCGCTCGATCCGGATCGATAACTCATTTGTATTCGCAGGTCGAGGTTCGTATGACACATACCGTAGCCCAGTTGCTGGTCGAGTATCTCGAGGCGCGGGGCGTCGAGCATATCTTCGGCCTGTGCGGGCACACCAACATTGCGGTGCTCGCGGCGCTCGAAAAGAGTTCGATTCGTTTCGTGAACACGCGCCATGAGCAGATCGCGGCTCATGCAGCCGACGGTTACGCGCGGGCGAGTCGGAAGACGGGCGTGGTGCTGAGCCATCTCGGCCCAGGTCTCACGAACGCAGCGACGGGCGTGGCCAACGCAGCGCTCGATTCCATTCCCATGGTTGTCATCGCGGGCGATGTGCCGAGTCACTATTACGGCAAGCATCCTCATCAAGAAGTGAACATGCATGCGGACGCGTCGCAGTTCGAGATCTATCGACCGTTCGTCAAGCGAGCGTGGCGCGTGGAGCGTCCGGACCTGTTGCCGGAGATCGTCGACAAAGCATTTCATCTCGCCGAGAGCGGGCGACCGGGGCCGGTGCTCATTTCCGTGCCCATGGATATATTCTCCGCCGTGGCGCGCCCGACGTTGTTCGATCGAGTGAAGGTGAACGCCGCGAGTTATCAGAAACCGTCTATCGATGATGCAACGGCGCGAACGATCGTGAAAACGCTGCTCGGTGCGCGCAAGCCCGTCATGTATGTCGGTGGCGGAGTTCTGCTGGCGGATGCAGCCAGAGAATTGCGCGACTTCGCTGACCATCTGGGCATTCCGGTCGCGCATTCGTTGATGGGTAAAGGTGCGCTTCCCGACGATCATCCACTCACGCTCGGCATGACCGGATTTTGGGGCACCAAGTACATCAACGAAAGTTGTCGCAACGCCGACTACGTGCTGGCTCTCGGTACACGTTTCTGCGAAGCCGACTGCAGCTCGTGGGAAGGTGAGTACACCTTCAACATGCCGCCCACCAAACTGATTCACATCGACATCGATCCAGCGGAGCTAGGCCGCAACTATCCAGTCGAGATGGGCGTGATCGCGGATCTGAAGCAAGCACTCACGGTGTTGAACCGTGTCGCACGCGATCTACTCCAGCAGCCGCGGCTCAACGATCCGCTTCGTCAGGAAATCGCCGCGTATCGTAAACAGTTCAAGAGTGGCAATGCCGCCGCCGAGGCCAGCTCGCAGTTTCCGATGCGGCCGGAGCGCATCCTCGCCGACGTGCGAGCGGTTTTGCCGAGAGATGCGTTCATCACCACCGATGTGGGCTGGAACAAGAATGGCGTCGGGCAGCAGTTCCCAATCTATGAGCCTGGCACGATCTTCACGCCGGGCGGCTACGCTACGATGGGATTCGGCGCACCGGCCGCGCTGGGTGCGAAGATCGCGCGACCCGATCGCGTAGTGGTGTCGCTGGTCGGCGATGGCGGCTTTGGCCAAAATCCCGCGGTGCTGGCGAGCGCCGTCGAACAGAACGCCGCGGTCGTCTGGGTGGTGATGAACAATCTGGCGTTCGGCACCATTGCCGGTTTGGAAAAAGCTCACTTCGGAACGACGTTCGGCACGGTGTTCCGTCACAACGATCAACCTTACTCGCCCAACTTCGCGGCGGTCGCGAAAGCTTACGGCGTGGATTCAGTGCGCATCGAGTCCGCCGATCAATTCAAGCCGGCGCTGGAGTATGCGGTGAGCTGTGGCAAGCCGTATCTATTGGATGTCATCATGGAGAACGCTCCGGTGCCGACGGCCGGCCATTGGAACATCATGGATATCTATTCGCCGGGTCGGAAGGTCAGCCACGTTTCGACTTGAGCCGACAATAAAGATCATCGGGGGATCGAATGCGGAAGTCTTCGCGCCTGCGTGCAGCAGTGTTCTGCGCGCTGCTGGCAACGACTGCCTCGTGGATGCATGGAGCCGACGCTCAGATTGTCGAAACTCCCATTCCGGGCGATCCAGTCACGATCGATACAGGAAGGATCAGCGGCAAGCTGCTTCCCTCGGGCGTGCATGCCTATCTCGGTGTGCCATTCGCCGCGCCACCGACAGGTCAATTACGCTGGCGTGAACCGCAGCCGCGCGAATCGTGGAAGGGCGTGTACAACGCCGATCGATTCGCGCCCGAGTGCATACAGATCCTCCGGCCACACAACATCAACCATTACTTTGGCGAGGAGGCGACCAGCGAGGATTGTTTGTATCTGAACCTCTGGGCACCCGCATCGTTGCCAGCGGGTGAGAAGGTGCCGGTCATTCTATGGTTGTATGGCGGCGGCCTGTCGATCGGCTCGGCGAGCATGCCCAACTACAGCGGTGAAGGCCTGGCGAAAAAAGGTGTCATCTACATCGCCGCGGGCTACCGCGTCGGCGCGCTCGGCTTCATGGCGCATCCGGAGTTGACTGCGAACTCGCCGCATCGAGCGTCAGGCAACTATGGTCACCTCGATCAGGTCGCGGCCTTGCAATGGATCCAGCGCAACGTCGAGCGTTTCGGCGGCGATCCGAAGCGCGTGACGGTGATCGGGCAGTCGGCCGGTGCGGCCTCGGCCTTCAGCCTGCAAGTCAGCCCGCTTGCGAACGGTTTGTTTCATCGGATCGTTGGCATGAGCGGCGGTGGATTGCGCGCCGGAGTGGATCCGATCTCACAAACCGAAGCGGAGCAATCCGGGTTGGAATTGCAGCGGGCGCTTGGCGTGGGCTCGCTTGCCGACCTGCGCCATATTCCCGCCGACCGCATCCTGGCGGTGCAGGCGGAATTTCAGTTGGGCGGCACGGCAGGCACGGTTCGCTTCCGGCCGAACCTCGATGCTCATTTCATGCCACACACGCCACGTGAGATCTTCGCGAACGGCCAGCAGAATGACGTGCCGTTGCTGATTGGTTTCACGAGCGGCGAGAGCGGTAACGAGCTGCGCACCGCGCGCTCCATCGTCGAATTCGACACAGCAGCCAGGAAATACTTCGGCGACCGGGCCGATCAGTTCCTGAAACTCTATCCTGTTCGGTCGGATACCGAGGTGCCGATGGCGGGCGCCACCGCCGTTCGCGATGGCGGCATGGCCACGTCGATTCGCGGCTGGGCGCTGGGGCAGGTGGCCAAGGGTAGCTCGCCCGCCTACATATATATGTATAGCCACTCTCATACCTACGAGCCGGCAGTGAAGCTTGCGGACCTCGATCCAGCGACGGCCGGGGCGTATCACTCCAGCGAAATTCCGTTCTTCCTGCTGACCCAGGATGTTTATAACCGTATTCGCCGCACTCGCGCGTGGACGGACTACGATCGTGCGTTGGCCGAAACCATGTCCGATGTGCTGGTGGCGTTTGCAACCACCGGCAATCCCACGATCGACGCAGTGAACGTGCCGAGGTTCACGCTGCGAACTCAGGAGTTCATCGACTTCGGCGACGAGGTTCGCACGCGCCGCTTCGACGTGAAGCGGATGGATTTCTTTTCGACCGTAAACATGCCCGGCGTGGTTGGAGCGGGCGCGCCTCGCACGCCTCGCGATTAAGTTTCCATCTCCACCGGCTTCACCTCGCCGACGATGAAGATGTACGAGAGCGCGCCGATGATGGCGACCACCGCGATATAGGCGAGAGCGAAAAAGAACGAGCCGGTGGCGCCGACGATCACGCCGATGACGATCGGTGTGATGATGCCGGCGAGGTTGGCGAAAAAGTTGAAGACGCCACCCGTCAGCCCGATGAGCCGTTTCGGGGCCACATCGGTGATGAGCGTCCAGCCGAGATTGACCATGCCCTGACCGAAGAACGCCACCGACAGCACGGCGATGACTACTGGGTCGCTGTCCACGAAGTTGGCGATCACGATCGTGGATGCGAGCAGCAGCCCGCTCAGGATCGGCAGCTTGCGGCCCAAGGTCGCCGAACCGGTGCGTCGGATGATCGCGTCGGAAGTCCAGCCGCCGACCAGCACGCCGACGGACGCGGCGATGAAAGGCATCACCGCATAGAAGCCGACCTTGAGCCAGCCCATGTTGCGCTCGGTGGCCAAGTAGGTCGGGAACCAGGTCAGGAAGAACACCAGCGTGGAGTTGCCGGCGAATTGTCCGATCGACGCGCCCAGCACCTGCCGATGTTTGAGCAGCGCGAAGATATTGCGCCATTGGAAGGGAGTCGCAGTCCCGCGATACCCCAGGCCGCCGCCCGCTTCGATGTAGGCCAGTTCGGCTTGGTTGACGGTGGGGTACTCGTGCGGCTCGCGATAGATTTTCAGCCACACCGCCGCGAACAGCAGACCGGCGACGCCGGCGATCACGAACAGGGACCGCCAACCGAACTCGGCGACGATCCAGAACAGCAGGGGGCTGAGAAACGCCAGGCCGAAGTATTGCCCCACCGAGTAGACTCCGGTGGCGCGGGCGCGCTCGTGTTGCGGGAACCATGTGCTTAGCACGCGGCTGTTGGTGGGATAACATGGCGCTTCAGCGACGCCCAGCCCGAGGCGGAATGTGAGCAACGATATCAAGCCGGACGCCAGGCCCTGCAGCAGCGTAAAAACAGACCAGATGCTGACCGACCAGAAATACGACAACCGCGCGCCGACCCGATCGACGAATGCGCCGCCGGGAATCTGAGCGGCGGCATAGGTCCAAGAGAACGCTGAGAACACGATGCCCATCACCACCGCATCCAGCCCCAGCTCCCGCGTCATCGACGGGGCGGCGACACCCAATACGGCGCGATCCAGATAATTAATCATGGTGCCGACAGTAATCAGCCCCAGCACGGTCAAGCGCGCACGGCTGCGCACGACGCCCGTTTCCGTCCTCACCGCTGCTGCCGCCGCGTGCTCCATCCCGCCCCCCGCGAATGCTCATTCATCTGTGCCCGCCCGCGCAGCGCGTGGTGAGGCCGACTCGGTTGTGTACCAACCGGTCCATTTTTTCACTATGTACCAGGCGGTACAGAGTGTCAATGAACGAGGTCAGTCATGAGAAAGACAGCCAAGAAAAAAGCGAGCGTCGAACAATTGCCGGCGGTGACCCGCGATCCGGAAGCCTCGGTGCAGGACATTCTCGCGGTCGCCACCGAGGAGTTTGCCATCAATGGCTTGAGCGGTGCGCGCGTCGACCAGATCGCGGAACGCACGCGCACTTCAAAGCGCATGATCTATTACTACTTCAAGGGCAAGGAGGGCCTGTATCAGGCGGTGCTGGAGAAGGCGTATCAGGACATCCGCGCGCTGGAGGAGAAGGCCAAGCTGCTCGACATGGAGCCGCGCGCGGCCATGCGCAAGCTGATCGAGCTGACCTTCGATTACGACGAGACTCATCCCATGTTCATCAGCCTGGTGAGCGTGGAGAACATTCACCAGGCCAAACATCTGACCAATCTCACCTCGATCAAGGATATGAACCAGAGCGTGATTCGCACGCTGACCAGCATCCTGGAGCGCGGTCGCAAGGAAGGAGTGTTCCGTAGCGATCTCGATCCGGTCGATGTGCACTTGCTCATCAGTGCGTTCTGTTTCTTCCGCGTTTCGAATCGCCATACCTTCGGCGCCATCTTCGACCGCGATCTGTCTGATCCC
>JBEVKA010000566.1:0-8319 GCA_040509855.1 Steroidobacter sp. | reverse complement strand
CAAGGAGCGGGCGGCGCGCCTGGCCAAGATGCTGTCCAAGGCTCGCCCGGTGCGCGGCCTGGACGCGATTTTCGCCTCCGAATTCCGTCGCGCCCATCAGACAGTGACGCCACTGTCCGAAACGCTGGCGCTGCCGGTGAACGTCGTACCTTCGGCGACCTGGTCGGAGCTGGCCAAGCGCATCACCCGCGAACATCGGGGCGAATACGTGCTGGTGGCCGGCAACGCGAACAACATTCCGGCCCTGGTGCGGGCGCTGAGCGGCGAGTCGGTCACCATGGGCGAGGACGAGTACGACACCATGTTCGTGGTGTTCGTACCGCAGGTCTCCAAGACCAAAGTCGTGCGATTGAGGTATTAGGTGCCGGCCCGGCTTGCCAGCCGCGGGCGCCATGCCTACAATTCGCGCCCTTCGGTGGGCCCGTAGCTCAGCTGGGAGAGCGCTTCGTTCGCAATGAAGAGGTCAGGAGTTCGATCCTCCTCGGGTCCACCAACTTCCCACCCTGACCTGTCCATCCCGACCTGCTAGTCTCGCGTCCTGATATTTCCAGGACGTCAGGGATTTCATGCTCGCAAGACTGGCGCTGTTCGCACTGTTCGGCTCTGTTTCCATGCTGGCGCTGGCGGCCGATCAGGCCGCACCCAAGCCGTCCGATCCTCTGGCTTCCCGCGCGGTGATGACTGGCGACCAGGTAGTCCAGATCCTGGACCAGACCGTCGACTGGTATCGCGCGCTCGGCACCCAGCAGCAGGCCGCCACTCAGCCCAGCGATCTGTTGATCCTGTACGCCAACCGGCAGATCGCCGACAAGCTCATGGCGCTGTCGTTCGAGATCGCTCGCGCCAACGCCGAGCTCATCAGCAGCGAGGCGGGCGCGGCCCAGGCGCAGGAAGAAGAGCAATCCGCCGAAGAGCAGTCGCTGGGCCGGATCAAGAAGCGGCTCGACGATCAGCGCAGCGAATTACAGAACGAGATCGAGTCGGTGCGGCGTCAAGTAGCGGCCGCCGCCGGCAACAAGGAAGATCTGCAAGCGCGCATCGCGGTGTTGCAGGGTGAGCTGGATCTCATCAACGCACGCCGCAATCTGTTCGCCAACATGACCCAGTTCGCGAACGAGAACGCCAATGCCAACGCGCTCAAGGCGCACATCGATGCGATCGCGGCCTCCATTCCTTCGACGGCGAACGCCACAGTCACCACCACCACCACGACCGATACGACGAATTCCTCGTCCGTGACGTCGGCCGTGAGCACGTCGCTGAGTCAGTTCGGCATCTGGGATCTGACCGCGACGGTGTTGCGCCTGTCGGCCAAGGCGCGAACCATCGAAACCGTCGATCAGCGCACCGCCGAGCTGCAGGAGCTGTTCAACCAGATTCGCAAGCTGCCGCTCGAACAGTTGAAGGCACTGGCCGCGCGCGGCGATCAAATCGCCGCTCAAAGCAATACGCAGGATCGCGCCACGCTGAAGAACATGCGCGATCAGTACGACACCATCGCATGGCTGTTCCAACAAACATCGGCCATCGTCACGCCGCTGAGCAAGGCCGAAGTGCTGCTCGCTCAATATCGCACCAACCTCGACAACTGGCGCGAGGCGACTCAGCGGCAGTACCGTGAAGCGCTGCGGGCGCTGGGCATGCGTTTGGTGATATTCATTGCGCTGCTGGCGCTGGTGTTCGCGGCCGCGGAGTTGTGGCGTCGAGCCGTGTTTCGTTACGTGCAGGATCCGCGGCGTCGCTCGCGTTTTCTGTTGCTGCGAAAGATCGTGCTGTGGTCGCTGGTCGTTGCGATCGCGGCCGCGACGTTCGCGACCGAGCTGGGTTCGCTCGCGACCTTCGCCGGCCTCATCACCGCCGGCCTGGCCGTGGCCATGCAGAGCGTGCTGGTGTCGGTGGTCGGTTATTTCTTCCTCATCGGCAAGTATGGCATTCGTGTCGGCGATCGCGTGCAGGTCGGCAACGTGACGGGCGAAGTCATCGACCTGGGCCTGGTGCGTTTGCATCTGATGGAATTGGGCGGCGGGAATTCCATGAGCCCGACTGGCCGCGTCGTCGCGTTCGCCAACTCGATCATCTTCCAGGCGTCGGGTGGGCTGTTCAAACAGATCCCCGGCATCAACCTGGCATGGCACGAAATCACCGCGACTCTGCCCCCGGGCGCGGACTTCTCCGCGTTGAAGACCAAGCTGTTCGAAGCGGTGAGCAATGTGCTCAAGGAATATCGCGACGACATCCTGCGGCAGGCGCAGGAAATCCAGCGGACCGCGTCGTCTCACGGCAGGGGTGACGTCGAGGCACAAGTGCAGCTGCGTTTCTCGGCATCGAGCGTCGATGCAATCGTGCGCTATCCGGTCGAGCTGAAACATGCCGCCGAGATCGACGAGCGCGTGTCGCGCGAAGTGTTGAATGTGGTGTCGGCGGCGGCCAAGGCCGCTTGAGTCGCTAGTCGAAACTGACGACGACGTTCGCGGCCGGCAGGGATTTGGATATCACTTTCGGTGCGGGCAGTGGCTGCCACGGCTGCTTGCCGAATTCCATGATGGAACTGTAGCCGCCGAGCACGCGATAGCGGGTGAAATGATAGGGAATGCCTTCGGCGGCGAGCGGGGCGTTGGCATTGGCGAGATGAAAATGCAAATGCGGCGACGAAGCCTGGCCGGTGACGCCCAGCGCGCCGAGTCGCTCGCCACGTCGCACTTTCTGGCCGACTTTCACCGCAACGCCCGCGCGCAAATGCTCATAAAAGGCGTAGCGACCGCCGCCAATGTCGAGTGCTACATACGCTCCGGTGGCATCGCCGATGTTCGGATGCTCGGCGGCCGCGAGCGTTTCCGGATCCTTGAAGTCGTCGCGGACCGCGGCGATCACACCATCGCTCACAGCTAAAACATCTGCGCCGTAGCCGAAATAATCGGAGGCGCGTTCGCCTGAGCCTTTGTGAGTTTTGCCTTCGGCATCGACGCCGACAAAATCAACAGCGAAGCGTCCCGGCAGGCGTGCGCGGCCACCGACGGTGTACAACACTCGACGATGGCCTCGTTCCATCTCCGGAGCATATAACGCGGCCCACAGGCCGCCGCGCAGTGGTGGGCTCAGCTCGGGCAGGGCGCGAGCATCGATCGCCAGCACATCGCTGTTGAGCGTGACCGTGCGCGGCTCGTTGCGAACCGGGATGCTCAATCCAATTCGATGCGAGAGATTCGCGGGCGTCGCTGCCTCCAGCGGCAACGTTACATAGATCACGCCATACATGCCGGCTGGCACGGAACGAGGTTCGGCGTCCTGCGCCGAGGTCGGCCTGTCGAGCACGTCGGTCAGGGCGTCGCCTCGATAATGCTTCAGCACCGAGCTGTTGGCATCCAATACCGCGACGTCGGTCAACGTGACCGCACTATTGGCGTAGTTGGTCAGGTGCAGCTCATAAAAGAGGTGTGTGGTTTCGCCGATGCGAACCGGCTGTGGCGCGAGCGGCACGCGGATGTCCAGGGATTCCACCGATCCGGCCTGTCCACACGCAGTGCCGGACCAGAGCGCGGTGGTGACGCACGTAGCCAGAATCTCCCTGAAACGCATGTTCCTTCCTCGCTGTAGCCGTCCGCTATTCAAGCACGTCGCTTGCCTCGCACAGGCACGGCCGAGCGCGATTCGAGCACGGTTCGGCTTACGCCCGGCCGCGTAGTATCATCAGTTGCCGAAAGCTCAGCGTGGAGTGATCGAATGGCGACCAGTATTGCGGCCGGGGCGGCGGTGGCTGGGGTGAAGCGGCCCATGGTGCCGGCGGTGGCCGCTGCGTTGAGTGAGCGTTTCGGCGCACGTTACGTCACCTCGATGGCGGTTCGTGAACATCACGGTCGTGACGAGTCTGCGTTCGATATCACTCCGCCGGACGCAGTGGTCTACGCGCTATCGACCGAGGACGTCGCGTTCATCCTCGAACTTGCCAATCGTCACGGCACACCGGTCATCGCGTATGGCGCGGGCTCCTCACTCGAAGGCCATTTGCTTGCCGTCCAAGGCGGCATCTGTATCGACCTCTCACGGATGAACAACATTCTCGAAGTCGACGCCGCCGAAGGTATCGCAGTGGTCGAAGCGGGCGTGACGCGCAAGCAGTTGAATGAACGATTGCGCCAGGAAGGTGTGTTCTTTTCCGTCGACCCCGGTGCCGATGCAACCATCGGCGGCATGATCGCTACTCGCGCCAGCGGCACCAACGCGGTTCGCTACGGCACGATGCGAGAGAATGTTTTATCGCTCACTGCGGTTACTGCATCGGGCGAGATCATCCATACCGGTACTCGTGCTCGAAAGTCGTCCGCGGGCTACGATCTCACTCACTTATTAGTGGGCAGCGAGGGCACGCTCGCCATCGTCACCGAAGCTGTCGTGAAATTGCGGCCGGTGCCGGAAGCCTCCAGCGTTGCGATCGGGCACTTCCCGGATGTCGACGCAGCCGTGCGCACCGCGAGTGAAATCATCCAGTGCGGCATTCCCATCGCTCGCTGCGAGCTGCTCGACGAAGTCATGGTCGCGGCGCTGAATCGTCATAGCAAGCTCACGCTGCTGGAACGGCCGATGCTGATGATGGAGTTTCACGGCAGCCAAGCTTCCGTGGCCGAGCAGGCCGCGGCCGCCGAGGAGATCGCGAAGCAAAACGGCGGCGAGGAATTCCGCTGGACTCAGCTGCCCGAGGAGCGCACCAAGCTCTGGAGCGCGCGTCACAACGCCTATTTCGCGACTCTGCAGCTGCGGCCCGGCTGCAGAGTCTTTTCCACCGACGCGTGCGTGCCGATCTCCAAGCTCGCGCAATGTATCGCCGAGACACGCACCGATATCACCGCCAGCGGCCTGATTGCCACGGTGCTGGGGCACGTCGGCGATGGTAACTTCCATGTGTCCATGGTGATCGATCCCGCCAGCCACGAAGAGTGGGCGATCGCCGAAGCGTTCAACGAGCGCCTGGTTCATCGGGCCATCGCGATGGGCGGCACCTGTACCGGCGAACATGGCGTCGGCCTGCACAAGAAGCGCTTCCTCGAAGCCGAGCACGGCAAGGCGGCTGTCGATGTCATGCGTGCGCTCAAGCGCACGCTGGATCCGAACAACATCCTCAACCCGGGCAAGATCTTCGACTGAACCTCGTCACCGCTCGGCGTGCGGCCAGAATCCGTGCCGCGTCTGCCGGATCAGCTGCTCGTGAGTCTTGCACTCACAGCGCGCCAGGCCGGTGCCCAGATTGACGCACATTTGAACTTCGCAGCGCTGCACCGGCCGGGCGCGCTGAACGAAGTGCGCCGGCGTGCAGCCCGCCAGGCCGACGCTCAACAGAATCGCGCTCATATACATACGTGTTGCCGAAGGCATCGAACTCACCTTGCGTTGTGGGGTGAGTCGGCAAATAGCCTGCGGCCGGGCGGTCGCCCACCAAAATGTGATGAACGCGGCGAGTGTCGGTGCGAGCGTGCCGTGTCGAGTGACGAATACATTGGTCACTCGTCGTGCGCGCGGCACGCTTCGTCGCACCCGGTCGTGTCACAGAACTGCAATCACCGAAAGAGTAGGGAACAAGGATGTTCCCGCTGCGGTATCCTTCGCCGCAGCTGTGTCACACGAACGACCCACAAATTCCTCGTCGCCAGAACCGGCGAGTCCCCGGCCCCGATCCATCGGGCCGATGCCGGGCATTCTCAGCGATAACCTGGGCGCAGATCGCGGCCTGATTTGCGGCTACCGGCTGCGGCCTCAGGCGGCGCCGCAGGAAATACCGGTCGAAGACATTGCCTCGGCATTGTTACAAACCGAGACCGTGCCGGATCAGGTCGTCTGGCTGCATTTCAACTTGAGCGATGCACGCGCCCGTCGCTGGTTGCTGGACGCGACCTTCCTGCCCGAATCGCTGCGTGAGCTCTGGCGCGAGCACGACAGCAACCGGCGGGTCGAGCTGGTCGAGGATGGCCTGCTGCTGGTGGTCAACGATTTCACTTACGACGACGCGTCCGATCCTTCCGAGGTCGCACCGCTGTGGTGTTTCGCGGGTCAGCAGCTGCTCATCACCGCACGCATTCACCCTGTCCGCAGCGCCGATGAGCTGCGATTGCAGATGCGCAGTCAGGTCAGCGCAGCCACCGGCATCGAGCTGGCGTCACAGCTGCTGGATATTCGTTCCAGCCGCGTGAAGCAGCTGGCCGACGGCATGACCGATCAGCTCGACGACATCGAGGACAAGATTCTCGCCGGCAACATCGAGCAGCAGCGCGAGCTGCTGGGTCGCAATCGTCGTCTGTGCGCGCGTCTGCGACGTCAGTTCGCACCCGAGCGTTCGGACTTGAATCGTTTCCTGCATCGCATGGGCTCGTCGTTGTCAGGCAGCGATCGCGAAGCGTTGCAGTCGTGCACCGATTCGCTCGCGTTCGCGCTGGAAGAGATCGCGGAGCTGTACGAACGCTCCAAGCTGTTACAAGAAGAGCTGGCTTCGCGCCTGGCGGAGAACACCGGCCGCAACTTATATGTATTGTCGATTCTCACCGCGGTGCTGTTGCCGATGACGCTGGTCACCGGCATGTTCGGCATGAACGTCGGCGGGCTGCCGGGCCTGCACGAGACTTCCGCATTCTGGTGGGTCATGCTGGCGATCCTCGCCAGCGGCGCGGTCACGCTCGCGGCGTTCTTCTGGCGCCGTCTCTTATAAACAAGTAGCTCGTCCTCCCCGGCGCATCCCTGTGCCGTTTCATGCGTATGACACACGCAATCGCATCGTGTGCCGCTGCTGCTGAACGCAAATAACTATTCATTCACGCGTCACATCCCCTCTCTACCTTGCTCGCGCCTGAGCCGGCGAAGGCTGCGTCGAGCGCACTTGTCTCACACCGCTGAACGAGCGCGCGACCGACGTCGCAAAAGGTTCAACTAGTTTGTCATCACGTGACATGCCGCATTCGTAACGTGCGAGCCACTTGCGGTACGGGCATGTCGCAGACGGATGTTTGGAAACGCTCGGACCGCAAGGTCTTTCCTCAATCAGTGAAGGGGATTTAAATGGAAATCTCGTTAAAGAAAGTGGTGGCAATTGCGATTGCCGGCGTCAGCGGTTTGGGCGCGATGGGCGCTTCCGCCGACGTGGTCAACATCGATTCGGGCAATGGCGAGCTGACTCTGTTCGTTCGCAACGAAACGACTGGCGCTGTGTACGCGCGCGGTTTGCAGGTCCAGCTCGACAGCATCCTGACGCAGGGTGCGATTCAGTCCGGTCAATACAACGCGGGCGTCGCCAATCAGCGCTCGTACCTGCTGCCCGACATCGGCCCGGACGCCAACCTGGCGTCGTTCCTCGGCCAGGCCGGCAGCTTCACCTGGACGATCATGGCGGGCGACTCGACCGGCACGGCCGCAACCGTCGGCGCGCGTCGTTACGTCACCAGCAGCCAGGTCGATCTGACCAACGGCACGACGGTGACCAACGGCAACTTCCAGGCCTCGTACACCAACCTGCGCTCGGTGCTCGAAACGTTGAACGGCATCCTCGCCGATACGTCCGGCAGCTCTACCGCGAGCAACGGTCAGTGGCGTCAGTCCGACGCGACTCCGGGCAGCCAGGCCGGTGACTGGTTCGGCGTCGGTCCGGACAACGTCAACGCGCTCGGCTCGATCGCCAACTTCTACATGCTCGCCAACAACGCCGGCGGCGGCGCGGTGCGCGTGTATCAGTTCGAAGACGTGCGCCTGAACCTCGACGGTTCGCTCGAGAGCGTCCCGACGGTGCCGCTGCCGGCCGCGTTCTGGCTGCTGGGAACGGGCCTCGCGGGTCTGGCCGGCGTCAGCCGTCGTCGCAAGAGCGCCTGATTATTTTCATGGATGAATCAGTTTAGGAGTTAAATCGAATGCGTAATTTCAAGATTGGCGCCGCCATCGCGGCGCTGTGTGCGGGCGGCTCTGCCTATGCTTTGCCCCCGACCGCGACTTATGACCTGGAATTGGTGGTTGCCGGCGCCTCCGCCCAGCGCGATACGTTCCGCCAGGAATTCAGCGCGATCTGCCAGGCTGCGACGTTGAACTACTACCAGGCGCAGAGCACTCCGTCGGTGGACTTCCGCGCGTACAGCTGCACGCTCAACACCTCTGGTCTGCCCGCCAGCATCGCTGGCCGTAACGCGATTGTTTACTACCGCTCGGAAGGCGGCTCGGTGTACGGCGTGGGTCCGCTGGCCAAGAACTCTCAGGTGAAGCGTCTGCTGGTCAATGCTTCCTGCACGACCGCCACGCAGCCGGCGTTCGGCAACTGCCCGGTCACGGGCTACAACCTGAGCAACGATACGTTCA
>JBEVKA010000565.1:0-7817 GCA_040509855.1 Steroidobacter sp. | reverse complement strand
ATCTATCAACAGCAGCGCCACGCGCGTGGCGCCGAGACGGGCGCGCTCGATCGCCTCTTCCAGATGCGTCAGCAGGCGGCGGCGATTGGGCAGATCGGTGAGCGGATCGTGATACGCCAGATGATTCAGTTCGCGCGTGCGCTCATCCACGCGTGCTTCCAGCTCCAGCTGATGAACGCTCACTGCGTTCTGCGCCTGCTGCAGCTGTTCGGCCATTTGATTGAACGCTTCGGCCAGCGTGTCCAGCTCTCGCACGCCGCCACGCACGACTCGCGTTTTCACGGCGCCGCCGGCCAAGCGGCGAGTCGCCTCGGTCAAGCGGCGAACTGGAGCAGTCACCCCCGTGACCGTGGCAAACGCGATGATGGTGAGCAGCACCAACGTCGCGACGCTCGCCCATCCCAACTGTCGATCGGCGCGATTGGACGCGCGCACGGCGAGCTTGTCCGCGTCGGCCAACGCACGGCGAGCCGGTTCGACCAGCTGAGTGACGACGCGAGCGGAGATCTCCTCGCTATAGTCGCGGAACATCACCGACTGTTCGTTGAACGTGTCGATGCTCTGGAACGCGGCGCGCCGGCCGGCAACGACGGCGTTGAAATTGCCGCGAATCTGTTCGAGCCAAGGTTGCCCGTGGAGCTTCGCCAGCTCGGGTGAGTACTGCTGCAGGCGGCTACGGAACGAGTTCTCGCTGGCGATGATGAGTTGCGCCGAACGCGGCGAAGACATGCTGGCGGCGGCGCTCACTTGTTCGCGAATCGCCGCGAGCGAACGCGTCAGATCCATCAGCTTCTCGCTGGCGAACACGCCGCCGGCAAAGCGGACCGCGGTTGCCTGCGGAGCGTTCAAGCTGGTTTCCAACGCATCGAAGCGCGACCAGTAGTCACGCATGCGTGTACGGCGCGACACACTGTTGCGTAACAGATCATCGCCAGCGGCGCGAAAGTCTTCCAGCTCGCCAAAGAATTCGGGTGACTGATTGTCCAGTCGCGGCAGACGTGAGACGGCGACTCGATAAGCTGCCACCGCGTCGATCATGCGTTGACCGGCGTTCTTCACCGGCTGCTGCGCGATGGTGCTGCTTTCACTCTGATCGACGATCACCCGCTCGTAGGTGGATACGGCGGCGGCCAGCGATTCCGTGGCGCGTACCAGAGGCTCGTGCTGAACCAGCAGCTCGCGGACTTTTTCTCGCGCCTCGCGGGCGCTGTGCTGGGTTGCGACGTTGGCGACGATGACAGTCAAGGCCACCGCGACGAAACCGAAGGCGACTCGCAACGCCATCCCCGGCTGCAGCCAAACAGGGCGCGATGCTTCGTTAGCGGGCTCGGCCTTGTCGGTTCGCTGCTCGGAAAAACCCATTCAGTAAGATTGCGGTGACTTAAGAGCACGCAATGTGCCATTGCTTTGACGGTCGGTCTGTAGGGTCTCGGTGGGATTGAGTAGCAAGTCTCGCTTTGATGACGTTGTATGAACGCCATTCAGCGCTCATTTAACTAAACTCGAACCGGCGGCGGCGTGCGTTCAGCAAACTGACCGTTCCAATACGGATAATAAGGATAAGGCGGCGTCGACGCGCTCACTGCATCGAGCTGTTCGATCTGCGCCGTGGAAAGCTGCCAGCCGATCGCGCCGAGGTTCTCGCGCAGCTGCGCTTCGTTTCGCGCACCGATCAAAACGGTTGAAACCGTCGGCCGCTGCAACACCCAGTTCAGCGCGATCTGCGGGATCGTTTTGCCCGTGGCCTTGGCTATTTCATCCAGCACATCGACCACACGATACAAACGTTCCTCCGCCACGGGCGGCGCGAACGCAGCTGTTTCATGCAGTCGGCTCGACGGAGGTAATGGGTGACCTCGACGCACTCGCCCGGTGAGCCGGCCCCAGCCCAGCGGACTCCACACCACCGCGCCGATGCCTTGATCCAAGCCAAGCGGCATCAACTCCCATTCGTAGTCACGGCCGATGAGCGAGTAGTACACCTGGTTGGCGACGAACGGCGCGTAGCCGTAACGCTCCGCGACCGCTTGTGACTTCATCAACTGCCAGCCCGAGAAATTGGACGCGCCGATGAAACGCACTTTGCCGGCGCGCACCAGGTCATCCAAGGTGGACATCACACTGGCGACAGGCGTCATCGCGTCGAAGTGATGCAGCTGGAGCAAGTCGATGTAGTCCGTGCCCAGACGTTGCAGAGCTTTGTCGATGGCGCGAATCAAATGATATTTCGATGCGCCGACAGCGTTTGCTTCCTGGCCCGAACGTAACGTGACTTTGGTCGAGATCACGACTTGATCGCGTCGGCCTTTGATCGCGGCGCCGAGAATGGATTCCGAAGCGCCGTCGGAATACACATCCGCGGTGTCGAAAAAATTCAGGCCGACATCGAGGCAGATATCCAGCAGTCGCCGTGCCTGATCCACATCGGTGTTGCCCCAAGCGCTGAAGAGCGGACCCGTGCCGCCGAACGTACCGGCGCCAAAGCCCAACGCGGACACTTTGAAGCCTGACGCTCCCAACAATCTATATTCCACCTTGCTCTCCATTTGCTCGCACGGGGGGAGCCCCAGCGTTGGCGTTACCGCTTGATCATGGCGAGCAGACTAGTCGCACTCGCGATGTGATAAAACCGCCGTGCCCTATCAGCACTTTCTACGTTTCGTTGAGAATCATGGACCATCTGAGCGACTTGAACCTGTTCCTGCGCGTGCTCGACCTGGGCTCCATCAGCGCCGCCGCGCGCAGTCTCGATTTGTCCGTCGCGGTGGCAAGTCAACGCTTGCAGCGACTGGAACGCAGCCTGGGCGTGCGCCTGCTGCATCGGACGACGCGTCAGTTGCGCCCGACGCCCGAAGGCATCGCGCTGGCGGAGCAAGGTCGATCGCTCGTAGAAGATCTGGAAGCGCTCACCAGCAACTTGAGCAACACCGCCAAGGGTGTCTCAGGAACGCTGCGAGTCACCGTTCCAGCGAGCTTTGGTCGCCAATATATTTCGCCGCTGCTGCCCGCGTTCATGGCCCGCCATCCTCGCCTGCGGCTGCATATCGATCTGGCCGATCAGATGCGCGACCTGGTCAGCGACGGTTTCGATCTCGCGATCCGCATCGGCGCGTTGAAAGATTCCGAGTTGGTCGCGACTCGTCTCGCATCGAACCGCCGCGTGCTGTGCGCTGCGCCCGACTATCTGCGGCGTCATGGTGTCCCCAAGAAACCCGAGGACCTCACGAAACATGAGTGTCTGCTCATGGCAGTCAGCCGCGATGCCGCCGACACGTGGCAGCTACGCGGTGCGGATGGGAAAGAGATCGCCGTGCGCGTGCAGAGCCGATTGAAGAGTAACCTCGGTGAAGTCATCCGTGACGCCGCGCTCGGCGGCTTGGGCATCTCACTGCACTCGACCTGGCATGTATGCGAAGACTTGCGCGCCGGTCGTCTCAAACAGGTGCTGCCGGACTATCAGCTGCCCGAGAGCGGCATCTACGCCGTGATGCCCGAGCGGCGCATGGTATTGCCGCGTGTCCGTGCGTTCGTGGACTTTCTTACCCAGCAGTTGGGCGAGACCCCGCCGTGGGAACGACACCTGACCGTGAAGCCTTCAATACGACGAACCCGCCGATAGAGAGGTCCGCGATGGTCTACGAGCTCTACTACTGGCCCGCCATTCAAGGGCGCGGTGAATTCGTTCGTCTGGCGCTCGAACAAGGTGGCGCGAAGTACGTCGACATCGCGCTGAAACCGGACAATCGGGGCGGCGGCGTGCCCGCGCTAATGAAATATCTCCAAGGCCCTCGCGTCCCCCGGCCACCGTTCGCACCGCCGTTTCTCAAAGCTGGCAAACAGCTCATCGGCCAGACTGCGAATATTCTGCTGTTCCTCGGCGGCCCACTGAAGCTCGCGCCTCGCGACGAGGCCGGCAAGCTTTGGGTGCATCAACTGCAGCTGACGGTCGCAGATTTCGTGGCCGAAGCGCACGACACTCACCATCCGATCGGCGTGAACCTTTACTACGAAGATCAAAAGCCAGCGGCTAAACGCCGTGCCGAGGATTTTCGTGGCGCGCGCATTCCCAAGTTCCTCGACTATTTCGAGAAGGTGCTGACGCGCAATCGCGTGCCCGGCCCGTGGCTGGTCGGCCGGCAAGTAACGTACGCGGACCTGTCGCTTGCGCAAGCCATCGCCGGCATTCGCTATGCGTTTCCCAAAGCAGCCGCCAAGACACTTCGCAAACATCCAAAGCTCGCGAAGCTGCACGACGCCGTGTTCGAGCTGCCGCGAATTCGCGAGTACTGCGAATCCGGCCGCCGCCAGGAATTCAACAACGACGACGTGTTCCGGAATTATCCCGAGCTGGACGGCTAGGCCGCCGGCAACAGCTCGGGGCGCAAACCGCGCTCGGCCAGCCGCCGCAGGAACAGAGGCAGTATCTTGATGAGCTCATCCGGACGATTGTGCTGATTGCGGCCATCGTGCATGAGCACGATGTCGCCGCGTTTCACCACGTCGAGTCGCTTCTCGATGCCTTCGGCCGTGCCGAGCGGCCCCCAGTCGATGGCGCTGACATTCCACAGCACCACTTTTTCACCGCATCGTTGCGCCTCGTCACTCATGCAAGCGCGATGACGCCCATGCGGCGGACGATAAAAGCGAGGCGCGACGCCGATGACATCGCTCAACGCTCGTGCGCCATCGCGAACTTGAGCACGCGCCGTTCGCTGCATCATGAACCAGGGATGCCGATGACTGAACGTGTGATTGCCGATCGCATGCCCGGCCGCATGAACACGACGCATCAGCTCCGGCGAACGCCGAGCCTGTTCTCCGATTGCGAAGAACGTCGCACGCGCGCCCACCTGATCGAGCGCATCGAGCACGCGAGGCGTCCACTCGGGATCGGGCCCGTCATCGAACGTGAGATAAACGCTGTCGGTCACGATCAGCCCGCTTTCAGTTTGCCCAGGTTGCGCGCCAACGCTTCACGCGTCAGCCAATACAATCGCGGCTCGGCCTGTTCTCGGCCGCGAATGCGAGCCGACGGCGCGAACACCCACATCAACATTTTGAAGTGCGCGGACAGCAGCCGGGTCTTCCACGACTTCGGCAATGGCGTGCTCACGAAGCCGACCACCTCGCCGTGCGATGGAATCCACGTCGTGCCCTGGAACACTCGCACATCCGCGAACGTGGGATCGTTGTGAGCCGCCTCGGCCAGCTTGCGCAACGACTCTCGCATCAACTTGGCGAAACGGAACCCGACGCGATGCATGGAGCCCTCGCCCAACGCCGCGATGCTGGCGTTGTTGAAATGCAGGCGTCCGATGTAGTCGTTCTCGCGCAGCAGGGTGCCGTCGTCGAATTTCAATTCGGGACCGTGATATTGCGCCCGGCCGACGAACAGCACCGGCCCCAACGTTTGCAACTTGTAACGTCGGTAGTACCACGCATCCACCCAGCCCAGGATGCGTTGCGCGGTTCGATGCAGGAGTTTCATCTTGATTGCGAAGCCACTGCGCGGTGCACAGAGGCGAGATCCAGAGCTAAACCAGCGACGCGGGTGGCGCCATCGCGCTGACCGAGCAGCCACGCACGACGCTGCATATTCTGCAATACATCCGGGTCCCGCAGCAGCGCGTCGACGCGATCGAGCAGATCGCCATCGGCCACCAGGCCACCGACGCCGTGACGGGTCAGGAAGTCGACATTGAACCCTTCCTGGCCGCCCAGCGAACGCGTCGCCAGCAGCGGCCGACCGCACGCCAGCGCCTCGGCCACGGTGATGCCGCCCGGCTTGCCCACGACGACATCCGCCGCGCGCAGGTAGATATCCATGCGATCGGTCCAATCGCACACCTTCAAGCGCTGCGGGTGTTGGGCCGCGAGGATATCCAGTGCCGCCCGGGCTTTGTTGTTCTTACCCGGCATCACGATCACGTTGGTCGACGATTGTCGTTGCAACAGTGATATCGCGGCGGTGTCGACGCTCAATCCCAGGCCACCGCCCAGCACCAGCACCGTCGGCACATTCTCTTCCAGCTTCAATTCTCGCCGAGCTTCGACTTGAGAAAGCGGGAACGCGAAGCCGGGCATCAACGGCACGCCGGTGACGACAGCGCGCGGGGTCGTCGAGGCATCGCCTTCGAGAATCGACTCGTGCGCGACACAGTAGCGATCGATGCCACGCTGCTTCCAGAAATCGTGCACGCCGAAGTCGGTGAGCACACCGATCATCGACGCCTGCACCTTGCCTCGCTGCTGCAGGTACGAGGCCATGGCGGCCGGAATCATTTGGGTGCTGATGATGACGTCGGGGGCGAACTTGCGAATCGCCGGTTCGAGACGCCGGATCAGCCGCAGCCAGGTGAACTTCCACAATGCGAGTCGAGCGCGCACACCATTGCCGGCGAGGCTGTCGCCGTCGTATGGAAGCGCGGCACAGAGCAGTGAATAAAGCAATTTGTCCGATGCGTAGCGCCCGCCGCGAGGAATGCTCATGCCTTCCTTCGCCGCGACCGATGCAATCAGCTCGAATACTTCGAGCACTTCGCGCGGGGGACCGGACTTGCTCTCCAGTACCTGCCGCCACGTGCCCGCCTCCAGGTGATAGAGGCGCTCGTACAGATCAGAATGGTTTTGAACCAGGTCGAGGTAGGTAGCGTGAATGGCGCGGGCCGCGCCCGCATGCATCAGCGACCAGAAATCGACGGTCGCGACTTCGGCGTGATCTTTCAGTGCCGCGGCCACTGCCTGGGCCGCTCGAACATGCCCCAGACCCAGACCCGATGTGAGCAACAGGATTCGCAGGCGCGGGCCGTCCCGCAATACCGGCTCATCGTCCGAGGAAAATACCAGCGCGTCTCGAACTAGCTGTAAACCCGATCGAGGGAGGTCAAGGCGCATGCCGAATTTCCGATGCCGGGCGAGTGCCCGGGCGTGCAATGAACATTACTTCGTTCAATGCCCCATATTGGGCACCGGTTCCGGCAGCCGCGCAAGCGTGGCTCGGTTCACTTCACTCGTGAACCGACCCGCGGATCAATGCGCGTGCGGCCGTTCAGCTAGCGGCGGCATTACCCACATATATATGCCGTCCTGTCCCAGCTTCACGTAGCGATCCGCCGGCCAGTCTCGCCCCATGTCGAAATCGTGCGAGACCACGCGTGCACCGGGCCGCAGCTCGGCGAACAACTTCGGCTTCAAGCGCCGGTTCACTTCCGGCAACAGGTAGAGCATCACCACGGTGGCTTCGCGCAGATCGGTCTCGAACAAATCGGCGACGCGAAATGTCACCAACTGGTCCACACCCTGCGCTTTGGCGTTGGCGCGCGCTTCTTTGATTCTCGCCGGATCCATGTCGATGCCGATGCCGCGTGTGCCGAACTTCTTCGCCGCTGCGATCACCATGCGTCCATCGCCGCAGCCGAGGTCGTACACCACGTCGCCGGGCCGAACCTTGGCTTCATCGAGCATGCGATTGACGATCTCGTGCGGCGTGGCCACGTACCACACATCGAGCCGACGGCTCGGCTTGGTCGGCTCACTGTCCGCGCCGGTGCAAATCGGTGCACATCCCAGCAGCAACAATGCGCACGCGGCTCGGTACGCAACCTGGCGGATATCCATGCGGGTCACGGCTACGCGAGTCATGGAAGTTTCCTTCACCCGACGTCTTGATTTTTTTGCGCGCCATCGTTCCAGCTCGGAGCGATGACCCCCTTCGCATTCGTTGCGGAAGGATCGATCAATGATCGATCAATCCAACGTCGGACGCATCTTCCGCAGCACATCCGCGATGTCAAGCCCGTGTTGTCCAGAAGTTATCC
>JBEVKA010000564.1:0-6024 GCA_040509855.1 Steroidobacter sp. | reverse complement strand
TGCGCCGGCGACCAGTCAAAGCGTCGAGGCGGTGTGGAAGGCGCAGGAAGTGACTTTCGAGTATCGAGGCTACACCACGAGTTATTCGTGCCGCGCTCTCGGCGACAAGCTCGCGCTGATCCTAAGAAGTGTCGGTGCGCGTGAAGGTTTGCAGCTTCACAGCTCCGCGTGCGACGAGCAGATCGGCATCGCGAGTTTCCAGGTGTCGCTGCAATCGCCCGTCGTGGCTTCCGAGCAGACTCTTCGCGATCTCACCACGCACGATGCCAAGGACGAGCTGATCGCACGAGTCAACGGCGAGAGTCTGCCGTCGGCCGCAGATCTACCGAGGTTTCCAGCTGTTTGGAAGACTGTGTCCTTCGCTCGCGACCGGAGTCTGCGCCTGGAGCGGAGCGACTGCGAATTGGTGCAACAGTTGCGGCGTCAGATCCTGCCGCACCTGTCGGTGCAGATCGTCAAAGACAACGTGCGCTGTTCGAGTCTGGGAAACATCGGGTCGCCGCGTTTGACCGTGTCCGCTCTAGTGCCGCTGGACCACCAGGGATGGCGCAAATGTCGGCAATGCACGGAGCAATTGCCGGTGCGCTGACTTTAATGCGCTCCGATCATTTCGCGAATGCGGGTCGCGAGCGCATCGAGCGCGAACGGCTTGGTAATCATCTGCATGCCGGGCGCCAGCAGATCGTTGCTGACCGCGGCGTCATGCGCGTAGCCGGTGATGAACAGTACTTTGAGTTCGGGCCGCTGCACGCACGCGGCGTCGACCAGTTGTCGGCCGTTGAAGCCCGGCAATCCCACGTCTGAAATCAACAGATCGATGCGCACATCCGACTGCAGTATCGCCAGCCCGCTCGGCCCGTCCACCGCCTGCAGCGGCCGATAACCCATTTCGGCGAGCAGGTCCACGACCAGGTCGCGCACGACTTGTTCATCCTCGACCACCAGCACGACTTCCTGTCGCGCATCGAGCAGCAGTTCCATCGTCTCGGTTGCATCGTCCTGCGTGGCTTCGGCTTCACCGTGATAGCGCGGCAGATACAGTTTGACCGTCGTGCCACGATCCACTTCGGACTGAATACGTGCGTAGCCACCCGACTGACGCGTGAAGCCGTAGATCATCGATAGTCCCAAGCCCGTGCCCTGGCCAATCGGCTTGGTGGTGAAGAACGGATCGAACGCACGACTCACGACGTCGGGTGGCATGCCAACGCCGCTGTCGGTGACGCAGATCGCGATGTAATCGCCCGGCTCGACATCGCGCATGCGCGCTTCGATCGCGTCGCCGAGATGTGCGTTGGATGTTTCGATGGTCAGCTTGCCCCCGCGTGGCATGGCGTCGCGGGCGTTGATGGTGAGATTCAGCAGCGCGCTCTCCAGTTGATTCTGGTCACAGCGCGTCAGCCACAACTCCTCGTCGGTCTTGATCTGCAGCTCGATCGCCTCGCCGAGCGTTCGGCGCAGCAGCTCTTCCATGCCGGTCACGAGACGATGCGCGTTCACCGGCCGCGGATCGAGCGCCTGACGTCGCGAGAACGCCAGCAGCCGATGCGTGAGCGCGGCCGCTCGATTCGCCGCTGCCATGGCGGCCGAAACATATGCATTCACATCGATCTGCTGACCGCGCGCCAGTTTTCTTTGCATCATGTCGAGCGAGCCGATGATGCCGGTGAGCAGATTGTTGAAGTCGTGCGCAATGCCGCCGGTGAGCTGCCCCACCGCTTCCATCTTTTGCGATTGTCGCAGCGACTCCTCGGCCTCCGACAAGCGCTGCTGATCGCGCACTCGTTCGGTCACGTCATGGGCATACAGAAACGCGCCGATCAGTTTGCCGGAACGGTCCCGCAGCGATGTATATGTGATCTCGAAATGCCGGACCAGATCGTGCTCGTTGGGCGCCGTCGTCTCGATCAGCGTGAATTCCTCGCCCGCCAGCGCGCGACTCCAGCGACTGCCCGACATCGCCAGCTGTTCGCGATCGACTTTCAACATTTCCAGCAGGCTGCGCCCGACTTGCGGCCGCACGCCGAAACGCAGCTCCAGCTGATCCGAATACGCTCGGTTGAAAGCGATGAACTTGTAGTCCAGACCGACCGCGGCGATCAGCGACTTCGCCGAGTCCAGCAGATTGCCCCACAACTGACGCTGCGCGACCGCGTCGATCACTCGTTGTTCGAGCGTTGCATTGAGTTGACGTAGAGCGCTCTCGGCGCGCGCTCGCTCGACTGCGTCCCAAGTGCGCTCCGCCGTTTCGCGAGTCAGCGCCAGTTCGTCCTCGGTCCAGCGACGCGGATCGGCATGATGAACATACAAAACGGCAACCAGACGTCCGAGCTTTATCAGCGGCACGTCGATCATCGAGCGCATGCCGGCGGCGCGATAGTTGGCCGCTCGCCCCGATCCGGATGTGAGCAAGTCCGTGTCGGTATCGTCGACGTGCACCATGTGGCCGGAGCGCAGCTCATAGATGAGATCCGCGCCGAAGTCGCCGATGCGATGCGTGCCGCGCAGGCTTGCCATGTTATGACCTGTCCAATCGCACACGACGGTCGCGATCTCGCCGGGCGGATCGATCTCGGCATAGCCGACGCGACCCGCGTCCAGTTGCGTGCCCAACATTTCGGCAGCCGTGGACATGATCTCCGCCGCGTCGGACAGGCTGCGCAGTCGATCGCTCAACACCAGTTGAAACGCGAGCTGCCGCTCGGCGCGTACTTTCTTGGTCGTTTCCAGGCACAGCACGATGACGCCGCCGACGTGATTCGGCGCGCTGCTGTCATCGATGGGACTGAAGCTGTAGGTCCAATATATTTCTTCGCGCTTGCCGAAACGCGGCACCAGCACCAGGTGATCTTCCTGCCAGGTCGCGCCGCCCGACATGACGCGCTCGATCTGCGGACCCATGATGGACCAGGTTTCGGACCACAACTCGCGCAGCCGCGCGCCCAGCATGACTGGGTGCCGTTCCGGCCCGAGCGAACGGCGATAAGCGTCGTTATAGAAACAAATCAGCTCGGAGCCCCAGAAGATGCACGAGGGGTGATGCGTGGTCAGCAGGATGCGCATGGCCGTGCGCAACGCCTGCGACCAGGTGGCGGGCGGCCCGAGCGGCGTCCGCTCCCATTCATGGCCGCGGATCAACTCGCCCATTTCGCCGCCGCCATCCAGGAAGTCGGCATGCGGCGTTCCGTGCGACCGTTCGACTGTGGATTTCGGGCTCACCACTCAAGCGTGACCCGTCCCTACCACGCGGGTCAACGGGGTCGACCGCAATTGCCCTACAGCAGCGCTTGATACACCAGATTGCGCAACACCGAGCGATAGTGAGTGCGCACTTGAATATCGGGCATTTGCAACATCATGACCGCGATCAGCTGTTCGTGCGGATCGACCCAGAAATACGGCCCGGTCGCGCCGCCCCAAAAAAAGTCACCGACCGAGCCGGGCACGGTGCTGCGCCCCGCTTCCTGACGCACGCCTACACCGAGCCCATAGCCCTGGCCGTATTGAGGCAGCGGCGCACTGATGCCCAGCTCCAACGTAAACGCGCCATAACCAATGTTGGGCGGCAGATGATTGCTCGTCATGAGTTCGACGCTCTTGCGCGCCAGGATGCGTGCGCCGTTGAGCTCGCCACCGTTGAGCAGCATCTGGCACAAGCGTGCGTAATCTTCGGCAGTGGATAACAAACCGCCGCCGCCCGAGAACCACTTCGGCGGTTTCGCCGGGTTGTAGCCGATCACCGGTGGCGGTGTGCCAGGCTTCGATTGATATTGCGCGAGCCTCGCGATCTGCGCCGAGTCGAGCAGGAACCCGGTGTCACTCATTCCCAGCGGCCGCGCGATGCGCTCGACGATGAATCGGTTCAGATCCATGCCACTGCGCAGCTCGACGATATGACCGACAACATCGTTCGACATACCGTACTCGAACGTAGTGCCGGGTTGGAACGCGAGCGGCAGTTTCGCCAGTTTATCGACCAGCTCGGCGTTCGATTGCTGATCGTTCCTCGTGTCCGCCGCGCGATACGCTCGCTGAACTAGCGAATCACCGAAGACGCCATACGTCATGCCCGAGGTGTGACGCATCAGGTCCTGCACGGTGACCGCACGGCGCGCCGGCTCGAGCGCCAGGCGTTTCTCACCGCTGCCTTCCTGCACCTCGACGCCCACTTGCAGATTCTGAAGTTGCGGCAGATATGTTCCGACGGGATCCATCAGTTGCAGCTTGCCTTCCTCGGCGAGCATCAGCGCTGCGATCATGGTGATGGGCTTGGTCATCGACGCGATCCGGAAGATCGAGTCTGGCTTCATCTCGGCTTGCGTCGCGCGATCCTGGAAGCCAAACGTTTGGAAATACGCGACCTTGCCCTGACGCATCACCAGCACCACGGCGCCAGGGATTCGTTCTGATTTCACATCCGCGGTGAAGGTGTCGGTCAGTCGCTGCAGCCTTGGTGACGACAGTCCGACGTCTTCAGGCTTCTTGGCTCGCGGCAATGGCGCCGCCGTCGCATTCATGGCGAGCAAGGCCAACAGTACGCTGCATAGAGTTTTCATATCAGACCAGTCCTGTCGTGTAGTACACCGCGATGACGAAAAACACGGCCAGCGTCTTCACGCACGTGATCGCGAAAATATCCTTGTACGATTGTCGGTGCGTCAGGCCGGTGACGGCGAGCAACGTGATGACCGCGCCGTTGTGAGGCAATGTATCCATCCCGCCGCTGGCCATCGACGCAACTCGATGTAGCACTTCGAGTGGTATTCCCGCCGCCTGAGCAGCTGTCGTGAAATGTTCCGCCATCGCGGCGAGTGCAATGCTGAGGCCGCCGGATGCGGATCCGGTCACGCCCGCCAGCGTGGTGATGGTGATTGCTTCATTCACCAGCGGATCGGGGATGGCCATCAAGGCGTTGCGAATGATGAGGAATCCCGGCAGCGCCGCGATCACAGCGCCGAAGCCATACTCCGAAGCCGTGTTCATCGACGCGAGCAGCGCGCCGCTCACCGCTGACTTGGTGCCTTCGGCAAACTTGGCCGCTACAGTTCGGAAAGCAAACAGCAGCACGGTGAGAATGCCCATCAGCAACGCACCCATCACTGCCCAGATGGCGACGACGGATGTCAGCTGCGTGACCAACGGCTGCGCGAGCCCGGCGAGTTGTGTTTCGATCGGTGGCTCGTAAAGCTGTGGGATCAAGCGTGTGAATGCGAGATTTGCGATGCCGACGATGAGGAGTGGCAGCAAGGCGAGCATCGGATGCACCGCATTGCCGACTGCGATTTGCTCTGGTTCATTGCTGTGATTCGTGCCGTAGCCTTCGCCGTTCTTTAGGGCTTGTCGACGTCGCCATTCCAGATACGCAAGTCCACACGCCAGAATGAATATTCCACCGGCAATGCCCAGCATCGGCGCGGCCCACGTATTGGTGCCGAAGAATGTCGTGGGAATGATGTTCTGAATTTGCGGCGTGCCCGGAAGCGCGTCATCGTGAACGTGAACGCGCCGAGCGCGATCGTTCCTGGGATCAGTCGTTTGGGAATATCCGCGCGACGAAACATTTCCGCCGCGAACGGATACACCGCGAACACCACCACGAACAATGACACGCCACCGTAAGTGAGCAACGCGCACACCAACACGATCGACAGAATCGCCCGCTCCTGCCCGATGACGCGGATCACTGCGCCGGCGATCGACTGTGAGAACCCGGACAGCTCGATCAACTTCCCAAACACCGCCCCCAGCAGGAACACTGGGAAGTACAGCTTCAGGAACCCAACCATCCGCTCCATGAACAACCCGGTAAACACCGCCGGCACCGCGCTCGGATCGGTGAGCAGCACAGCTAACAGTGCCGCCACAGGCGCGAACAAGATGACGCTGTAGCCGCGATACGCAGCCAGCATCAGCAACACGAGTGCCAGCAAGACGATGCCAAAAGTCATCGCGCCTCACGGCGCAACGCCCTCGCGCAGTCGCCGCCCCCTTTGAGTTTGATTAATTCATCAGGTGATGATTTTT
>JBEVKA010000563.1:0-5450 GCA_040509855.1 Steroidobacter sp. | reverse complement strand
ACCAGTGCGGCCTGCGCCATGTCCAATGAAGTGATGCCGTAGTCCGCACCGGTGCGCGCCAGTATCGGCAGCATGCCGAAATAAAACGCATCGTTCGAGATCAGGAACGTGAACGGCAGACTCAGCAGCGCGGTGATCGGCGCCATGTAAGGGCCGAGTGACGGCGGCAGGCAATCGATGATGGTGGTCGCCATCGCGTCGATCATCTTGGTACCGGAGAGGATGCCGGTGAAAATGCCGGCGGCGAACACCAGGCCCGCGACGGCGAGTGCGTTGCCCGCATGCGCGGAGATGCGTTCCCGCTGCTGTTGCAGCGACGGATAGTTAATCATCAACGCCACCGCGAAGCCGAGCATGAACAGAATCGCCAGCGGCAGCACGCCGAGGATGAGGCAGGTCATCAGCGTTGCGGTCAGCAGGAAGTTCACCCACATCAATCCAGGCCGCCGTGCTTTTGCATCGCCAGCGTCATGCGCGATGACGGAGTCGCCGTTGCCTTCTTCATCGGTTCGCTGATGTGACAATTGCGCCAGGCGCTTGCGTTCGCGCAGACCAAACATCCAGGCGACCAGCAGCACCCAGCCCGCGGTGACGATCATCGCCGGAATCAACCCGACGAACACATCGCGCGGATCGAGATGGAGCGCGGTCGCCGCTCGCGCCGTCGGCCCGCCCCACGGCAGCAGGTTCATCACAGCGCCGGACATGATGATGAGACATGCCATGATGCGCACGTCCATTTTCATGTGGCGATAGAGCGGCAGCAGGGCGGCCGTCGTAATCATGTAGGTAGTCGTGCCGTCGCCGTCGAGCGAGACCAGCAACGCCAGCACCGCGGTGCCGATGCAAATGCGCAGCGCGTCGCCATGCGCCAGCCGCACGATCAGCTTGATGAGCGGATCGAACAGGCCGGCGTCGATCATCAGCCCGAAATACAAAATGCCGAAGATCAGCATCACGCCGGTGGGCGCCAGCTCACGCACGCCGGCGAACATCATCGGCCCCAGCCCCTGGGTGAAGCCCGCACCGATCGCGAACAGGGTGGGGACCAGGATCAACGCCACCAGCGCCGACAGCCGCTTGGTCATGATTAGCGTCATGAACGTGGCGATCATCGCGAATGCCAACACTGCCAGCATCAGTCGTTCTCTCGTTATGGCCGGCTCGTTCGAGCTGTGCCCCCAATGCGAGGATGCTAGGGGCGGTCGCCTGTCATCAGGCTGTCAAACGTCAGCGGTGCGTGCAACCATCGACGACAGGCTCGTGAAAGCTTGGGCTTTCACCATCGCCGAAAACCATAGAAGGATCGACCGATGACCGACGCTGGCAACCCACCGCAGCTGTCCCGCCGCCGCTTTGGGACGCTGGTCCTGGGAGGGTGCGCTTACTGGCTCGCCGACGGGGCGATGGCCCGGGCCGCGTCTGGCGGGCTGCCGGGCGGCGTCACGCCGGTTTCCTCAGGGGATTTGTATCGCGACGGTCTGACCCGCAGCTCGCCCGAAGCTCAAGGCGTGCCCTCCGCGTCGATTCTCGCGTTTCTCGATGAGGTCGCGGCGGCGGGGCTGGAACTGCACAGCTTCATGCTGATGCGCAATCAGCACGTGATCGCCGAAGGCTGGTGGTGGCCTTATCGCGCCGACCGCATTCACATCACTCACTCGCTCACCAAGAGTGTGACAGCCGCGGCGGTCGGCCTGGCGATCGACGAAGGGCGCTTCGGCTTGCAGGACAAGGTCGCTTCGTTCTTCCCGGAATTCGTGCCGGCCGACGCCAGCGCCAATCTGCGCGCGATGACGGTGAGCGATCTGCTCACCATGCGTTGTGGGCACGATCGCGAGACGTCGGGCTCGTTGTGGCGGCCGATTCGAACCAGCTGGGTGGCCGAGTTTTTCAAGATCCCCGTCGTGCATCCGCCGGGCACGCATTTCCAGTACACCAGCGCCGCGAGTTACATGCTGTCCGCCATCATCAGCAAGACCACCGGCGTGTCGATGGCGGACTATCTCAAGCCGCGTTTCTTCGAGCCCATGGGCATCGATCGCTGGCACTGGGATACCAGCCCCGGCGGCATCAGCCCGGGTGGTAACGGGCTCAGCTGGAACACCGCTGCTTCGTTGAAACTCGGCGCCGTGCACGCGCAGATGGGTGAATGGAATGGCAAGCGCGTGCTGTCCGAAAAGTGGGTGCGAGCCGCGACCACCCAGCAGGCGGAAGGCGACCAGGAGGACGGCCCGTACGGCTATCAATGGTGGATCGGACCGGGCGGCGCTTACTTCGCGCTCGGTTTGTTCACTCAGATGACTGTCGTGTTCCCTCAGCACAACGCCACGCTCGCCGTGTTCTCGGCCATCAAAGGCAGCGGCAAGCTCAAGCCGATTATTTGGAAACATTTCCCCGCCGCGTTCGGCGGCACCACGCTGCCAGCCAGCCCGGTCGCGGCGACTCTGGCGAAGCGCACCACGGAGTTGAACCTGCTGCCGTCGCTGACCAGGACAAATTCGCCATTGGCCGCCCGGCTCAGCGGCAAACGCATCGCCGTGCAGGCGAACGATCAGTCGGTGCAATCGGTGCAGTTCGAATTCTCCGACGGCGTTTGCACCTATCGCATGACCGATATCGACGGCGAGCACCAGATCACCGCCGGCTTCGCCGAATACCTGGAGCAGCTCACCAGCATGACCGGCCATCGGCTGCACCACGAATATCGTCCCAAACGCCAATCCGTCATCGCCGGCGCTCGCTGGCTGTCCGCCGACAAGTTGGAGATGACATGGCAGTTCGTGGAAACCGCCTTTCGCGACACGGTGCTGTGTACGTTCACAGGCAACAAAGTCGCGATCGATCGCAGCGTGAATCTCAACTCGGCGGAGACGCGGTTGCCGACGCTGACGGGAACGTGGTCCTAGCTATTCGAACAATCGTAAATCGATCGCTTCCCCGAGTGCGCGATATCCCGCTGCGTTCGGGTGGATGAAATCGCAGCTGTACTCGCGCTTCATGATCTCGGCGCCGGTCGGTGAGGTGCCGCCGCCGGCCATCGCGGCGTCGAAATCGATCACGCCATCGAACGGCGCTTCGTTGCGCATCCAATCGTTCACTTCGCGTCGATGACGCTCTTGAAGTGAGCTGAAGCCTTCTCTTGGCGCACCTTCGGGCGCGCCTCGCGGGACTACGGTAGCCCCAATGATTTTCATGCCGCGAGCGTGCACACGATCGATGATTTGTTTCGTGCCTGCGATCAGCTCGGCCGACGTCGAGCCTCGCGACAAATCGTTGGTGCCCTCGAACAGAATCACGTGCGTCGCTCCGGCTCGATCCAGCACGTCGCGATCCAAGCGCGTCAGTGCCGACGGGCCGGTTGGGCCGTCTTCCAGCACGCGATTGCCCGCGATGCCCGCGTTCACGACCGCTTTCGGAGAACTCGCCGGCGATGACGCGAGCCGATCCGCCAGCACATCCGTCCAGCGTTGATACAAATCGGGCATGACCTTGCCGCTGCTATCGGTGGTGCTGCACCGGCCATCGGTGATCGAATCGCCCAGCGCGACGATCGCGCCTCCAGTCGTCGACTCGACGTCCAGCGCAGTGACCCAATAGATCGGGAACGATGTCACATCCTGCGCCTGCGACGGCAATGGTGCGAAACCCGCTCCCGACTCCGACTTCGCAATGTGCCCAGGCGCGTAATGGCTGCTAGCCAATCCCAGCGCGTGCGTGCTGATCTCGCCGGCCGATGTCACATCGAGGCTGATCGCCACTCGCTGAAACGCCTGTACAGGTAAGGCGACGGCGTCGCTGTAAGCGCCCGCACCGGGTTGGAGAGTGAGCGTCGATTGACCTGCAAACGTGAGCTGCCTGTTCGAACCCGCGACAAGCTGTGCGCCATGATCCAAGACGCCTATATAAGCCGCTGCAAACGTTACGGGCGTGGTAGCGATCGTGTTCTCGAGCTTGATGCGTACGGCCGTGCCCCCGATCGTCGGACGCACGACCACTCGCACTGTGGAGTTGCCGAGCGCCGGCGCATGCTCCGCGATCCTGCCTTGCGAGACCGCCCACGCCGCCACGAATCTGGCGGGTGCCGCCGATGGCGCACTCGTGCAAGCGGCGAGGCAACTCGCGACAGAACAAACGGCCGCGACGGTAATTCTGCGTAGGAACATGTACCGGGTTCGATTCATTCTCCGCACCAAGTAACCGTGGCCGAGCGGCAGGATATGCGATTCGCACGGCCTGCGCTCGCCAGCCGATGACAGCTCCCTGACAGCATGGTCCGCTACGGTGAAATGCATGTTCCGACGCCCGCGGCCGCCTTGCATGCCATGAACATTCTCATTCTCCCTGGCGATGGCATCGGGCCGGAAATCACCAACGCGACCATCGACGTGCTCGCGGCGATCGATCAGCGGCTGTCGCTGGGGCTCGCGATCGAAATGCGCGAGATCGGCCTCGCCAGCCTGAAGTCCCAGGGCACGACACTGCCCGACGCCGTGATGAAGCGCATCCCCGAAGTCGACGGCGTCATTCTCGGCCCGGTGTCGCACTACGACTATCCCAGCCGTCAGCAGGGCGGCATCAACCAGTCCGCCGAGCTGCGCGTCGTTTTCAATCTGTATGCGAACATTCGTCCGAGCCGCTCGCGGGGCGAGTTGAGTGTGCTGCGCAGACCGATGGATTTAATCATCGTGCGTGAGAACACCGAAGGTTTCTACTCGGATCGAAACATGCACGCGGGCAGCGGCGAGTTCATGCCGGATGCGGACATGGCGCTGTCCGTACGAAAGATCACTGCCGGTGCCTCGCAGCGTGTGGCGCGTGCCGCGTTCGAGATCGCTCGCGGTCGCCGCCGCAAAGTTACAGCCGTGCACAAGGCCAACGTGCTGAAACTGACGGACGGTTTGTTTCTTCGTGAAGTGCGGAAAGTGGCGCAGGAATACCCGGACGTCGAGCTGGAAGAGCTGATCGTCGACGCGACCGCGGCGCTGTTGATTCGCACGCCGGATCGTTTCGACGTGATCGTCACGACCAACATGTTCGGCGACATCCTGTCCGATGAAGCCGCCGAGCTGTCGGGCAGCCTGGGGCTGGGTGGCTCCATCAACGCCGGCGATGAAATCTGTGTCGCTCAAGCCCAGCACGGCTCGGCGCCGGACATTGCCGGACGTAACATTGCCAATCCCACTTCACTCATCCTGTCCGCCGCGATGCTGCTCGATTGGCGCGGTCGGCGCGATGGCCGGGAAGTGCTCGTCGACGCGGGGGCGAAAATTTCCGCTGCGATCGATCGTGTGCTCGACAATCCTCGCACACGCACGCGCGATGTCGGCGGACAACTCGACACGACCGCATTCACCAAAGTCGTGTGCGCAGCCATTCGCGAATCCTGAGGAACGTTGCATGACACAGGGCAGTCCGGCACAGCCTGCGATCCTGCGCGTTTCCGAGATCGA
>JBEVKA010000562.1:0-3360 GCA_040509855.1 Steroidobacter sp. | reverse complement strand
CGGCCGAGCAGGGAGTCCGCCGGATAGCGAATCGGCAAAGTGTTCTCTGCGAGCGCGCGCGCCGCGCGCAGACTGATGAGATACGCGGTCGCTGCCACCGGCAACGAGTCGCCGAATTTGAACTTCACCAAGCCCGAACCCGCGGGCTCGAAATTGCGGCAGTCGAAGCGCAGCTGAATCACACCCCAATCCGCAGGCGCCGCCTGCAGCGCAGCCTCGATGCGTTGACGCGCATCAGGACCGAATTGCGCGTCGTCCTCGCTCACCAGCGCGACCGCTGTGCCATCGCGAACCATGCGTTGATAAATGGACAGATGGCTCAATCCGCAGCCGATCTCGGCCATGGACAGCGAGCGATCGAAGCTGCTGCGCGAGACCTCGTCGTTGTAACGACCGTCCTTGATGACCTCATCGAGCGACAGCTTCTTGCCATCGAACGCCGGCACCACGGTCGGCTCGATGCCGAGGCTGCGCAGATGGCTGGTGATATACAGCCGGCGCTCGGGGCTGCGTTCGAGATTGATTACATACGCCGGATAAGTCTGCGGTGCGACCGACAGTGGCTGATTGCGCAGGCGGCGCAGACGCCGGTACTCGCGATAGTTCTTCGCGGCCCGGAACAGCATCGAGGAGCGTAGGTCGGCCATGTCGTCTTTGGGGCGTCGTTTGGCGTTTGTTATTTTCGTTCGAGGCGTCGCTGGTCGGTGTCGATGAGCTCGACGTTGAGGCCGGCGCCGAGAAACGCAAATGCGATGTCGGCTTCATCGAACGCTTCCCCTGGCTGCGGCTGCGTGAGTACGCGCGCGCCCTTGGCTTCCAGATCCTGCACGCCGTCGGCGACGTTTTGCGTCTTGAACGCGAGATGATGCAATCCGCCGCCGCGTTCTTTGATGAACTCCACCAGCGGCGAGGACAGCGAGCTGGGCTCGATCAGCTTGATGTCGATCGATCCCACCTTGCGCATGAACTGCACGTTCACTTGCTGGCGCGTATTGGTCACGACTTCGGTGCGGGCCGTATAGCCGAGCGTCTTTTCCAGCATTGCGCGCGCCGGCGCGATCTTGCGCACGGCGAGACAGACGTGATCGAGCTGATAGTCTGGCGCGTTGGCGGCTGGAATGTCGCTCATGCGCGTTGCGCTCCGTGCAGGGCCTGCAACCAGTCGCGGCTCACCGCGACCATTTCTTTCTGCCACGGCGTGAACGACAGCACGTGGTTCGCTTCGGCGACGATGTGTTGATGCAGTTGTGACTGATAGGGCTTCAACTGCTCGGCGAACGGAGCGGCGAACTTTTCTTCATACTCCGACTGCAGGCGATCTTTCTCGCTGAACAACATGAGGGCGCGACCACCGCGCTTCAGGAAGGCGAAGAAGGCGGGTGGGAACAGCGGATTGGCATTGCCACGCTGTTCGGCGGTTGCTGCAACCGGAACTGCGGCGGCGACGGGTTTTTCCTTGATGATGAGCCGTTTCATCGAACGCCAGATCACGCCGTATTCGCTCTGGAACGTCAGCAGGCGCAGCCACGATTTCGGCTGCAGCAGGCGGCGGTAATAACCCTGGCGTCGGGAGTCGAGCTGTTGGCGCGTGAGATATTTGGCGGGTGTCGCGGCGTTGCTCGCCAACGTCACCGTCATGCCGAGCGACAACAAGCCTTCGACTTCCGGCTCGCGTTCGGCCGCCAGCAGCGCCGTGATGGCTCCGCCGCATAGACCACCGAGGATGAACTTTTTCGCGCCCACATTCTGACGCAACCACTGCAAGGCGCTGCGTGTGTCGTTGACGTAGCGGCCCACTTCGATGTTGTTATAAACATCGGCCAGCATGGTTTCCTGCAGCTCGCCGGACGAATCACCCAGGCCGAAGAAATCGAAGCGGAACACGCGATAGCCCATGCCGACCAGCGTGTCGGTGAGCGGCACATACAACCGTCCCGGACCGACGCGCATTTTCACGCCGGGAGAGAGCAGCACGATTACTGGCAGATTGGCGCGAGCCTGGCCGGGCGAATGCAACGTGCCGAACAGCGTGTTGCCTTCGCTGCTAGTGAACGTGACCGCGCTGACGTCGCCGAGCTGTTGCATTCCCGAAATCCCGATGATTCGAATGATTCAGCCGCCGGAAGCAGCCGCTTCCAATGGTGCGGCGGCCTGGCCGCTTTCCACCTGATCGAGCCAGCGCAAAGTTGCTTCCTGCAGCTGAGCCGCGCGGGCATAGAAAGGTTTGATCTCGCGCCAGAACGGCTGCTCCGCCGCGCGCATCAACGTGCCTTGCGAATAACTCGAGGCTAGCGCTTTCAACTCGGCGCGTTCTTTCTGAGCTTCGCTCGCGGCGATCTGCACGACCAGCGTCGGGCCGGCATGTTGCTTGGCTTCGGTGGTGAGCAGCGTGCTAACGCCGCAGCTGTCCAGCAGTTCCTTGCCGATCTCGTAACCATCGACGTTCACAGTGTCACCGGCACGGATGCGAGCGGTGAGCACTTCGCGGTTGTCGACGACTTTGCCGTACACCGCCAGCTGCGTGCTCAGGTTCGAGCGCAGCAGTTCCTGGAAATAAGCATCGCCGTCCAGAATCGGATCCCACAATACCAGCGGGGCGCCGCGTGTGCGGGCGTGAGATTCAGCAACGAGTGCTGCGAAGGAAGCGCCGAGGCGCAGTCCGATCAGGCCGATTCGTTGTGCTGTCGGTACTCGTTGTTCCAGCGCACTGATCGCGGCGAGTAGATCCGCACGATGCGAGGTGAGGCTCGCATTGGCGCTCATGCCGCTGCTATCGCCAGCGCCGAAATAATCGAAGCGCAGCACCGCGTGGCCACGCTGCGCCAGGGCTCGGGCGAAGCTGACGAATACCCGATGGCTCCACAGCTTTTCCTCGCCGAATGGATGGCTCATGACGAAGGCCAGCGGCTGCGCCGGACCCTCGGGCGAATGCAGGATGCCGAACAGTCGGGCATCCTCGCGAGCGAAAAAGAAAGGTGTTTCAGCCACGCGCTTTATGAACTGGAGGTGGATCGGAACCGCGAATGATACCCTGACTGCCCCGGCCCGGATGTCGCCTGGTTCGCAGTCACCCCGGGTCGGCCTGAGGTGGCGAGTGAAACGAGTACAGCGCAAAACCAGGGCCGCGGCGCATTGACCAGAGGGTCGATGGGCGTTCCGGCGCGGTCTCAAGTAGGCTAGCGCCCCCATTGTGGACCCTGGCTGGTCCACTGTCGGCGCGGCTGACAGGCCGCCGCCGGTGTCTGGGGCGTGTATCACAGCAGGGCGGGGCGCGCGCCGGCTAAAGTGGCCGGCAAAGTCGCGCGTTTTGCCGGCCGTGTCGAAAGGGCCTTGGCCGCTTTCGACCAGAAAATCAGTTCC
>JBEVKA010000561.1:0-14880 GCA_040509855.1 Steroidobacter sp. | reverse complement strand
CGAGAGCAGGTCCTGCACGCGCTGCTCGACGGGCGCCGCGGGATCCTTGTAGATCGGGCGCTCGATGCGAGATTGAGCGAAGCTGGTGTTGGCGGCCATCACGGCCGCGATGACGACGGCAAGATCCCGGGCTCGCTGACGGGCGCCAGCGAGGCGACTACTGATCCTCATTATTTCCCCCACGACAATCGACGGCGTGCACGGCGCACGCGCTACATTGGTTCTCGATTGATACCGTTATCATTAACCCAGGGCGGCCCTTGGGGTCAATCACGGACCCATCGAGCTCAGGCGACGGCCAAAACGGCTTTGCTTGTAAGGTCACAGGGTGCCGCCGCCGGCGGTTGCAATTCACATTTTGTGAGCGCTATCATGAAATCGCCACCGCAGCGTCTGAACGTGCGGGGCTCGAAGACAAAGACCGATCGTGCGCATGCGCGACGAGTAGACGACAGTTGCGGGGGATATGACATGAGTATTGGCTCTATCGTGCGTGGACGCACGATCGCCGCACTCGCGGCCGTCGCGCTTTTTCCTGCGATATCGCACTCACAAACTTGTGAGTTGCCGGCGGTTCCCGACGCCACCATCACCTCCGCTCAAGACCGCGATCACATGCTGTGTCAGCTCGGGCTGACGTTTCCGGTGCTGCCGCCTCGATTGCAGGATCCGAATCGCCCGGTGAATGCGTGGCCGCTCAACGCCGCGAATCCTGAAGGCAACTGGACCGATCCACTCGGCCACACCGTCGTGCGAACCAACTTCGGTTTGTGGCACACCTATGACAGCGACGCGGGCGCGACCGGCGGCGCGTTGAGTGGTTTCGGTGACTACGGCCCGTTTTCTAATCCGCGCTATACCGATATCGATCTGTTGCGCATGAAAGACGGCGTCGCCGTCGACAGCGCCAAGGAATGGTGGCTGCAGCGTCGCCCGGAAATCTTCGGCCTGGTGCAGGAACAGTTCTACGGCAAGCCCATCGATCCAAACATTCCCATTCAGTGGGAAGTGAGCGCCGAGACGACTGGCGTGCAGGTGGTGGGAAGCGCGAGTTATCCGTATCGCGAGAAAACGTTCACCGGCACCGTCGATATATCGAGTTATCCCGCGCTACGAAACACGCCGGTTGTTACAGCGACGTGCCGCTATCCGGCCGCGACCGGTCGCAAGTATCCGGCAGTTGTCACTTACGGCGAGGGCGTGGCGCGATTCCAATACACGGCGGCCTACGACATCGGCATTTGTAACTACAACCCGGGCCGCGTGCAGCCGGACAACGGCAACACCGGCAATATGTCGAGCTATCTGATCGGCCTCGTCACCAAAGGTCAGTGGCGCAAGCCGGAGGATCCGGGCGCGCTGGTGGCGTGGGGCTGGGGCATCAGTCGTCTGATCGACAGGCTCGCTACTGATTCGGATATCGACGGCGACAAGATCGCCGTGCAGGGTCATTCACGCTATGGCAAGGCGACGCTGGTGACAGCGGCGTACGACGAGCGAGTCGTCGTCGCGTGGCCGAGCGACGCGGGCGCGATGGGAACGGCGATGATGCGTCGTCACTGGGGCGAGTCGCTGGAGTTCGTCGCCAGTTCGTCGAGCGAATATCACTGGGTCAATGGCAACATCCTGAAGTATGCCGGCCAGCTGCATCCGGGTACTCACATTCCGCGCAAGCTCGAACTGCTCGACGTCGATGCGCACTCGACGACTGCGCTACTCGCGCCACGCGCGATCTTCGTAACCAACGGCACTGATACGCCGCCGGGCTTCGGCGACGCATGGGCGGATCCGCGCGGTACGTTCCTTTCTGGTCAGCTCGCTTCGCCGGTGTGGGACTTATTGGGATGGCGAGGACAAATCATTCCTGCAGGCACGGTGTTCACGTCGGGCCCCGATGAATCTATCGGCGGCACGCCGCCGTTCAACGTCGCGTTCATCGATGGCACGGTGGGTTGGCGGCGGCAGATCGAAGGTCACGTCTCGACGCCGAACTGGCCGACGTTCGCGACCTTCGCCGCGCGTTATCTCAACGACAGTCGACCAACGATCGCGCCGTGGCAGCGTTTCAAGTTGGGTGAGTCGCAGGCGAACACACTTGGCTTTGTCGCGGCCGAGGATGCAGATGAGAGCGACACGATCGCCGGCTGGCAGATCAAAGGCGGCAGCGGGGCGGCGTTGTTCGATATCGATCTGCAAACCGGCCAGCTGTTGATCGCCGACGCCAGCGGCATCGACTTCGCCCAGGAGTCCTACACGCTCACGGTGATCGCGGGCGACGGCAAACTGCCCAGCCACGACGCCGAAGTCATCGTCAAAGTCCCGGACCAGATCACGATCTGTTACCGGGAACGCAGTTTCTATGTGCCCAAGCGCAAGGTGCCTTCGTACCTGACGCGCGGCGCCTCGATTGGAGGGTGCCCGAAGCAGCATTGATCGAGAGACGCTGGTTGTCGTTACTGTCGTACCCCCGGCGGCGACCGACCAGCGGCTGACCTGGCAGGAGATGCCCACGGTCTCCTGCTTTTTTTTGTGCAACCAGCCGCTGCTCCGCTGCGAATCGGCGCATGACGCGATCTGCGAACTGCACCGCTGTGCAAGCGCCAAGGTTTTACATAGTCTTGCGCGCCTTGCTCCCTGTTCGACGCTTCATTCATGAAAACGCTGCATCGCCTGTACGTGCTGCTGCTGGTCAGCTCTGTTGCCCTCGGCTTCGCCGCCGCCGCGCGTGCCGCCGAGTCGGGGCATTTCGTTCGACCCGCTGAGCTGGAGCGCGATATCGCGTTCTGGCGCCGGGTTTATACGGAAGTGAACACCGAAGGTGGGCTGTTGCACGACCCGGAAGACCTGAGCGTCGTGTACGAAGTGGTGACTTTCCCATCGGACATCGCGCCCAAGACGCGCTCCAAGCGCATTGACGACGCGAAAAAGAAATACGCGCGCATTCTCGACCGCATCGCTACCGGCGCTGAGAACTTGAGCGAAGAGGAGCTGCGAGTGAAAGCGCTGTGGCCGGAAGGCACGCGTCGTTCTCGCTTCGAGCAGGCATCGGAAGAGGTGCGTTTCCAGCTCGGCCAGGCCGATCGGTTCCGCGAAGGCCTGGTTCGTTCCGGCGCCTGGCGCAATCACATTGCCGATACTTTCGAGCGCATGGGATTGCCGCGTGAGCTGGCAGCGCTGCCGCACGTCGAGTCGTCGTTCAACACCTACGCGTATTCCAAAGTCGGCGCAGCGGGCATGTGGCAATTCATGCGCAGCACTGGCCGCCGCTTCCTGCGCATCGACGCGGTCGTCGATGAGCGGCTCGATCCATATCGTGCGAGCGAGGCGGCGGCGCGTTTTCTCGAACAGAACTACATCGTGCTCGGCAGCTGGCCGTTGGCGCTCACCGCGTACAACCATGGCCCCGGCGGCATGCGGCGTGCGAAGGAACAGCTCGGCACCAGCGACATCACCACCATCGTGCGCAAGTATCAAAGCCGCTCGTTCGGCTTCGCTTCGCGCAACTTCTATGTGGCGTTCCTCGCCGCGCTGGAGATCGACACCAATCCGCAGAAGTATTTCCCTGGCATTCGTCTCAACCCGGTCGATACCAGCCGTGTGTTGGTGATGCCGCAACCCGTGCCTGCCAGCCGCATCGCTTCGGCGCTCGATCTGGATCGAGAGGAGCTGCGTCGCTTGAATCCTTCGCTGTTGAATTCCGTGTGGAAGGGCGCACGCCACGTGCCGCGTGGTTACGAGTTCCGAGTGCCTTCGCATGTCGATCTGACCGCGGCCTTGAACAAGATCAGCACCAGCACCGAAGGCGCCGGTGAAGTGGTGCTTGCCGAATCTCAGCATCGCGTCGAGAGCGGCGAGACGCTGTCGATCATCGCCAGTCGTTACGGCGTGAGTCAGACGGCGCTGGCGGAAGCCAACGATTTGCGACGGCCGTATCGCCTGCAAGCGGGTCAGGTGCTGGTGCTGCCCGAGCGCGCCGGTCGTCCCGCGAGTGGTCCGGTTGTCGCGCAGGTTCCGAAAGAAACGCCCGCGCCGGCAGTCAAGCCGACGCCACCGACCGGCGTTGTCGGCACCGAGCGCTATGTCGTGCGTCGTGGCGACACGCTGTCCAAGATCGCGAAAAAGCACGGGCTGAGCGAAGAATCTCTGATGGAGATGAACAACATCCGCAATCGCCAGTTCATCTACGAAGGTCAGGTGCTGGCATTGGCGCCATCGGCGCGAGCCAAGCCACCGGTCGAGTCCGAAGTGCCGGTCGCAACCGTCGCGGTGGTGAGCGAACCGCGAGGCGAGACCGAAGCGGTCGAGCCGGAGTCGGAGCGAGAAGCCGACGAAATCGGTCCAGCGCTGGTGCCGGGCACGCAGGCAGCGACCGACGCCGATCCGAGCGATTACACGGTGAAGGACAACGTCGTCATCGTGCAGGCCGCCGAGACGCTGGGTCACTATGCTGAATGGCTCGACGTGCGCGCCGCGCAGCTGCGTCAGCTGAACCGGATTTCATATGCAACGCCGGTGGTCATCGGCCGCAAGCTGAAGCTGGATTTCTCCAAGGTGTCGCCGGACCAGTTCGAAGCGCGCCGCGCCGAATATCACCGCGCCTTGCAGGAAGCGTTCTTCACGCAGTTCCGCATCAAGGGCACGGCCGATCACGTCATCAAGCGTGGCGAATCGGTGTGGGTGCTGGCCCAGCAGCGCTACAACATTCCGATCTGGCTGCTGCGTCAGTACAACCCGGACCTCGATCTCGGCTCGCTGCAGCCGGGCGCACGATTGGTGATTCCAGTGGTCGAAGCGACAGGAACGGTAGTGGAGCCGGCGGCTTAACGTGAAGCGATCCCTATTCAGTCTGGTGACCGTGGCCACGCTGTGCGGCGGATGCATGAGCGTGCAGCTGTACGACGGAGCGAAGCGCGATCGCGACGAAGTGGCGCGCATCAAGGGCGATCCCATCGTGACCGCGGGCTCGCCCATCACCGTCGTGCTGAGGCGCGTGGACGGACACGACATCGGCATCACCCAGACCTCGGTCGAAGTGCTGGAGGGCAAGCACCAGCTGCTGGTCGATTGCCGGCTGGCGGAGAACAAGAGCACCGCGCGTCACGTGCTTGAGGTCGAAGTGTTCGGCGGACGCACTTACCGGCTGCGCCCGGAGGCCGGTCCCGGCCTGCGGGAGTGCACCGGAGTGACGCTTGAGGCCGTCGATTAAAGCGGCCGACCGGTGACTCAAATCACGGTTTTTCCGGGCCATGTCGCCCAATGTGCACACCGATAAACGACTACAGACCCGCGCCGACGGCGGGACGCTTTCGACGGGCAGGCTATAATCTTGCGGCGTTGACCCTTCACACCTATGTCGCGAAACATATTCGTTCTAGTTACAGCAGCGCTGGTTTTCTGGTCCACGGCCAGCACGCGGGTTCATGCTGATCCGGCGCCCGATGCCACCGGGTCGATGCAGGCCTCGGCGCAAATGCCGGCCTCGGCTCCGTTGCAGACAGCGGCGATCGTGTCGTCCAGCGTCGAAGCGGCACTGCCGCTCGCCGACCGCGTCGTGGTCCGCAAAGGGGAACGCAAGCTGCATCTCATGCGTAACGGCGTCGCGCTGCGCACGTTCAAGGTCGCGCTGGGTTTGCGCCCCGAGGGGCACAAGCAGTTCGAGGGCGACTTTCGCACGCCGGAGGGCAGCTACCGGCTGACCCGCCGCAATCCCAACAGTGAGTACTTCCTGTCGATTCAAGTCGACTATCCGAATCCGCAAGATATCGCGCGAGCGCGCAAGCAGGGCTTGCGTCCGGGCGGAGCCATCATGATCCACGGTCAGCCCAACGTGCCGAAGAAGGGGCGCGACTATTACTCCAACGTCGATTGGACCGAGGGCTGCATTGCTGTGTCGAACTCCGATATGGTCGAGATCTGGTTGATGACGCCACCCGATACGCCCATAGAGATCATGCCGTGAATGAGCCAACGACCCTCCGACCGATCCGTGCCTCGCACCTACCAGGGAAGAACGATCTAGGGAAACTGTCATGAAGACGCCGTCCAGCGATGGACGGGCCTCGGCCTCGGTCACCCAGGCCGATCCGGAAGGCGTAGTCGATGCCCGCGTGTCGCCGCTGGGCAGCCTGGAAAATCTCTCGCAACGTGAAGTACAGCAGCTGCTCAGCTCCGGCCAGGGCGGCGTGTACGACCTGTTCCGCCGCTGCGCGCTGGCGGTGCTGAGCTCGGGCCTGGAGTCCGACGACGTTCGCGCCATCTTCGATCGTTACAAGGATTTCGAGATCCGGCTCGGCCGCCAGGCCTGGGGCATCAAGCTCGAAGTGAAGCATGCGCCGGCCAGCGCGTTCGTCGACGGCTCGATGATCCGTGGCATCAAGGAACATTTGTTCGCTGTGCTGCGAGACATCGTGTACATCCACGACGCGATCCTCGGCAGCCAGCGTTTCGATCTCAACGATCCGGCCAGCATCACCAACGCCGTCTATCACATCCTGCGCAACGCGCGGATCCTGGACTACAAGGGTCGTCCGGATCTGGTCGTGTGCTGGGGCGGCCACTCCATCGGCTCGGTCGAGTACGACTACACCAAGCGGGTGGGTTATGAGTTGGGTTTGCGCGCGTTGAACGTGTGCACGGGTTGCGGTCCCGGCGCGATGAAAGGCCCGATGAAGGGCGCGACCATCGGCCATTCCAAACAACGCATCCGCGAAGGTCGTTACATTGGCATGACCGAGCCCGGCATCATCGCCGCCGAGCCGCCGAATCCGATCGTCAATCAGCTGGTCATCATGCCGGACATCGAGAAGCGCCTGGAAGCGTTCGTACGCTGTGCGCACGCCATCGTTGTGTTCCCGGGTGGCGCGGGCACGGCGGAGGAAATTCTGTATCTGCTGGGCATCCTGCTCGATCCCGCCAATGCCGAGCTGCCGTTGCCGGTGATCTTCACCGGTCCGCCATCAGCCGCAGAATATTTTGGGCAGATCGATCATTTCATCGGCGCGACGCTCGGCGATGCCGCGCGCTCGCGTTACAAGATCGTGATCGGCGATCCGCCGCAGGCCGCACGCGAAGTATTCAAGGGCATCGAAACAGTACGCGAATTTCGTCGCGCCAAGAGCGATGCTTATAACTTCAACTGGCTGCTGAAGATCCCCGAGGACTTCCAGCGGCCGTTCGATCCGACTCATGAAGCCATGGCGCGGCTGGAGTTGCGCCGGGATCTGCCTTCGCACGTGATGGCCGCCAATCTGCGCCGCGCGTTTTCCGGCATCGTCGCCGGCAATGTCAAGGAACAGGGCATTCAAGCCATCGAAGCGCGCGGACCTTTCGAACTGCACGGTGACAAGGAAGTGATGACGCTGCTCGATGAGCTGCTGTCGGCTTTCGTGCGTCAAAAACGCATGAAGCTGGCAGGCGAGTATCGCCCTTGTTACCGGCTGGTCGCATGAGCAAGGTCGTTCTCACTTATCGCTTCACCTTCCCCGACTCACAGGAACGAGTCTTCGAACTGGAAATGGATCGCGACAGCGCCGAGCTGTCGCCGCCCGTCGTATCCGATCCTCCGCCGTGGACTGCGCTGACGTTCAATCAATGCAGCGGCTGTCCGCTCAACAGCGTCGAGACGCCGCATTGTCCGGCGGCGCTGCATCTCTCGGGCGTCATCGATGGTTTCACCGATCTGGTCTCGTACGACAAGGTGCGTGTCACGGTCGAGACCGAAGAGCGCTCGGTGGTCGCAACCTTGCCGGCGCAACAGGCGCTCGCGTCGCTGATGGGGTTGGTCATGGCGTCGAGCGGCTGCCCGCGCACCGCCGTGTTCCGGCCGATGGCGCGTTTTCATTTGCCGTTCTCGAGCGAGTCCGAGACAGCGTATCGAGTCGCGTCGATGTATCTGCTCGCTCAACACTATGCAGCGCGTGACGGCGCGCCCGCCGACATCACGCTCAATGATTTGGAACGTGTATATCGCGGCGTGCACTCGGTGAATCGCGGCATGGCGTTGCGTCTGCGAGCTGCGAGTCGGCAGGACGCGATCGTGAATGCTGTCGTGCTGCTCGATGTTTACAGCAGTCTGGTGCCGGCTGCGATTCACGACATCCTGGCCGAGATCAAACCGGCGTTTGCGGCGCTGCTCGACGCGAAATAAAACTTGGAAGTGACTGCTGACTAGTGACTGCTGACTAAGGTTGGTCCGTAGCTGAACGCGCGTCGACAGCCCTTCTGACTATTCAGTAGTCACTAGTCAGTAGTCACTTCGAATGTATCTTGCGCGCGACGTAAAGCGTTCAGCCCAATAATGCATAACGGCCGGTTAAATCCAGCGCGGTTTGTGACGTGATACGAGCGCGATGCGACCGCCCTTGCGATGGGTGTCGCACTCCGGATACGAGGTCGACCCGCTGTGATGTAGTTCCTCACCGCCCGTACTGCGTGCTCCGTAATTTGCGTCATAAGGAGAAACGCATGACAGAACCCACCAAGATCGATGAGATGACTGCCACTGGCCGGCATCGTGCGTGGACGGGCGAGAATGCGGGCGCCGTGGTGCGAGCAGGCACGCCCCGCGATCCGCAGCACGCGAACTGGCTCGATCGTTCTTCACAGTCGAGCAACTCGCGGCATGCCGCGATCACGCGCTCGCTGCACACCTGGTCCAACTACAAGAGCTGGACGGATAAAGTGCGCAGCACCTGGGACAAGGAAAAGGACAAGAACGGCAAGTAGCGATCGATGTGCGGTCGGGCAGGCTGGCCCGACCGGGGTGTTCTAACCGAACACTCGTTTGAGCAGCGAGGGCAGCAGGCCGTTGCTCCGCTCCGGTTCGGGCTTCACCAGGCTGGCGCGAATCAGATCCGGGCTCAGCTTCGTGGCAGCCACTGGCGCCAGCGCAGGCATGGTGGGCGCCGGTCTCGGGGCGATCGATTCCAGCGTCGTGGTCGCTGTCCTGGGGGCGCTCGCGATGGCGGAGGTGATGGCCGGCGAACCCGGCTCGATCGGCAGCGGCTTACGCTGCGCCAGCCAGCCCACCAGCGGCAACCATTGCTCCAGATCCTCCCGCACCAGGTTCGACTTCATTTCGAAAATGCCGTAGCCGGTTTCCGCCGAGCGAATGTAGCTCTGCGAATCGCGCAGCGTCGCGATCACCGGGATCTGCAGGTTCTCCAGAAACTTCATCAGCGACTTGTAGATCAGCGTCTGTTTTTTCACGCGATTGGCGATGACGGCGATGCGCTGGTCCTCGCGCCGGAATTTCGCGATCGTCAACAGATTGGAAATGCATTTCGCGGCGGCGTGAATATCGATATCCGAAGGCAGCACCGGCACCAGCACGGCGGTCGCGTTACGCGTGATATCCGGAAGCTTCTGCGGTTCGACGGCGGCGGGTGTGTCGACCACCAGGCGCTGCGTATCGAGCGACAGGCGCGTCGCGAAGCTGCGCGTCATGCCGATGTTACGCTCGAAGGCGGCGATGCCGTGGATCAATGGCTGATCCTTCACTCGCTTGGACAACCAATGAGTGCTCGAACCCTGGGCATCCATGTCCATGAGGGTGGGGCGCAGGCCCTCGACCGCGAAATAGCCGGCCAGATTGGTCGCTATCGTGGTCTTACCGGACCCGCCTTTGGGGTTCAAAATGACGATCTTCTGCATGCCAGCTCATGAACAGGCGCTGTCATGATTCAGCCTACGCAGCGCCACAAAGTCGTGCAAGTTCATTACTGTGACGATCATCACCGGGCGTGCTTACCCGCGCTGTGAGTCGTCTCACATCGACCCCAAATCGCCCTCGCTAGAGTCGTCCTGCGTATACACGAGGACCCTTCATGGAATTCCTGTTGCTGTGGGCCGATAACCTTGACGACGCGCTGTGCGCCTTGCGCCACCTCGCGCCGAAAATCCTTGGATTCATTGCAGCTTTCGCCTTATTCGTTGCTACTGGATTCGCACTGGTGGCAGCTCCCCAGGTGGCGCTCGGCGTCATCGGCTTGATTATGTCGGCGTCGCTTTTCGAGGCCGCCCGACGTCGCCGTTCCGCGATCGCAGCCAACGACGACTGACCTCTCTACAGCCGGCCGCGGGCCCTTCCCGGGGCCCACCGCCGGCGTCCCTCCCGAATGCATCCGGGCATGCGCCCGGACCTGTACTTCCCCTCGAGACTTGAATCCGCGGCGCGGGTCCCCATAAGCGCACGCGTCCAATATGATTGCCGGCCTCTTGGAACCGGCACCCTTCGGCGCAGGCGCGGCGAAGCTCACACCTATGGAGAGCACTAAATGAATGACACGGGCGTGAACGAAACATCATCGACGGCGGGGCAGACGCTGGGCTTTCAGGCGGAGGTCAAGCAGCTGCTGAAGCTGATGATCCATTCGCTGTACAGCCACAAGGAGATCTTTCTGCGCGAGCTGATCTCCAACGCCTCCGACGCACTCGACAAGCTGCGCTTCGAAGCGCTGTCCCAGCCTGAATTGCTCGAAGGCGGCGCCGAGCTTGCGATCAGCATCGATGCTGACTCCAAGGCGCACACCATCACCATCGTCGACAACGGCATCGGCATGAGTCGCCAGGAAGCCATCGACCACCTCGGCACCATCGCCAAGTCCGGCACTTCGGAATTCCTGTCGCGCCTCACCGGCGATCAGAAAAAAGACGCGCAGCTGATCGGCCAGTTCGGCGTCGGCTTCTATTCTTCGTTCATCGTCGCCGAGAAGGTCGAGGTGTATTCGCGCCGCGCCGGGCTCGATGCGAGCGCGGGCGTGCGTTGGGAATCGCAGGGTGAAGGCGAATTTACCGTGTCTGACGTCGAGCTACCCGAGCGTGGCACTCGCATCGTGCTGCATCTGAAAGAGGGCGATCACGATTTCGCCGACGGCTATCGCGTGCGCTCGCTGGTGCGCAAGTATTCCGACCACATCGCGTTCCCGGTGCGCATGCCCAAGCCCGCGCCCTACAAGGCCGAGGACGAAGAGAAGCAGGACGACTCGGTGGTCGCCGAGGTCAAGCAGGAAGAAGAGACCCAGCCTGAATTCGAAACCGTCAATCATGCGCAGGCGCTGTGGGCGCGGCCGCGCACTGAGTTGAAGGACGAGGAATACAAAGAGTTCTATCGTCACATCACGCACGACTTCAGCGATCCGCTCGCGTGGTCGCACGGCAAGGTCGAAGGCAAGAAGGAATACACCAGCCTGTTATATGTGCCCGGTCGCGCGCCGTATGACCTGTGGCATCGCGAAGGCGCTCGCGGCCTGAAGCTCTATGTTCGCCGCGTCTTCATCATGGACGACGCCGAACAGTTCCTGCCGCTGTATTTGCGCTTCATCAAGGGCGTGGTCGATTCAGCGGATCTCCCGCTGAATATTTCTCGCGAGATGCTGCAGCAGGATCCGGCCATCGACTCGATGAAGACCGGCCTCGCGCGTCGCGTGCTCGACATGCTGGCCAAGCTGGCCAAGGACGAGCCGGAGAAATACGCGACGGTCTGGAAGGAATTCGGCACGGTGCTGAAGGAAGGTCCGGCCGAGGATCACGCCAATCGCGAACGCATCGCCAAGCTGCTGCGCTTCTCCAGCACGCTGGCGGACAAGCCCGAGGCGGATGTGTCGCTCGAAGACTACGTCGGCCGCATGAAGGAAGGGCAGAAAGAAATCTATTACGTGCTCGCCGACAGCTTCACCGCCGCGAAGTCCAGCCCGCATCTGGAAGTGTTGCGCAAGAAGGGCATCGAGGTGCTGCTGTTGTCCGATCGCGTCGACGAATGGCTGGTCGATCACCTGCGCGAGTTCGACGGCAAGCAGGTCAAGAACGTGGCGCGCGGCCAGCTGGATTTCTCCGCCATTCAATCCGACGAGGAAAAGAAAGCGCAGGAGGAGATGTCCAAGGAACACGAAGCGCTGGTCGAGCGCGTCAAGAAGGCGCTCACCGATCGCGTCAGCGACGTACGCGTCACCGCGCGACTCACGGATTCTCCGGCGTGTCTCGTGCTCGGTGACTACGATATGGGCGCGCAGATGCGACGGATCATGGAGGCGGCCGGGCAGAAGGCGCCCGCGAGCAAGCCCATCCTGGAGCTGAACCCGACCCATCCGCTGTTGCAACGGATCGAGACCACTGCGGAAGAAGCTGATTTCAACGATCTGTCGATACTGCTATTCGAGCAGGCCACGCTGGCCGATGGCGGCCAGCTGCCCGAGCCCGCGGCATTCGTGCAGCGTCTGAATCGTTTGTTGATGAAGAGTGCCTGAGAACATGAATAAGAAACATTGGGCGATGGCTGTGGCCATCGCCCTGGTGGCTGGCTGTAGTAAACAAACGCCGCCGTCGGAGGCCACGCCTGCACCGGGCGCGGCCGCGCCGATCACACAACTGCAGAAGACAGATGTCGTGAAAGGAACCGGCGAGGGCATCTCCGCCGGGCAGCAGGCGGTGGTTCATTACACAGGCTGGTTGTATGACGCGTCCGCGCCCGGTCACAAGGGCAAGCAGTTCGACAGCTCGCGCGAACGTGGCAAGCCGTTCCGCTTCACCATTGGTGCTGGCGGTGTGATTAGAGGTTGGGACGAGGGCGTGCAGGGCATGCAGCCCGGCGGCCAGCGTCAACTGGTGATTCCGCCCGATCTCGGCTACGGAGCGAACGGCGCCGGCAACGGCGTGATTCCGCCGAACGCGACCCTGTTGTTCGATATCGAGTTGCTGGCGATCGAAGACGCGCCCTCTCCGTAAGGAGGGCGCGCAGCCTCATCACTTCTTCAGCCCACTTTATTCAGCTTGGGATTCAGCGTGTAGGTGCCGGTCAGCGTCGCCTGCGCGAGGATGTGCGGCTTGATGGCTTGCAACGTTTGTTGCCCGGTGAAATCACCATCGACGGGCGCGCGTGCGCAGCTCAGCGCATATACCGTGAAGTTATAGTGATGCAGGCGCTCGTCGTTCCAGGGCGGGCAGGGGCCGTCGTAACCGCGATACGTGCCTTTCATATCCGCGTCGCTCGCAAACCAGCCGGTGTAATCGTTCGCACCCTGCCGTGCACCGGCAGGGCCGCCCAATTGTTTCTTGCCGCCCGCGACGATGCCGTTGGAGCATTCGCCGGCTTTGAGCTCGGTGACTTTGGCCGGAATATCGACCATCACCCAGTGATAAAAATCTACCCGCGGTAGATCGGCCTTCACGGTCTTGCCTTCCTGGTTCACGTCGTCCGGCTTGCTCGGCACATCGGGATCGACGCAAACGATGGCGAAACTACGCGTTTCCGCCGGTGCGCCGCTCCACTGCAAGTGCGGGTTGTGATTGTCCGTAAGCTTGACGTGCAGCACCGAATCCGGCGCGCCAAAGGCGAATTGCTCCGGAATGGCCTGCTGGTGCTGGAAGCTGGTCGAAGTGAGCTTCATAAGAATCTCGCGCAACGGTGAGGACCGGATACCAAAGAATCGCGAGGGGCCGCTCGATGTTCCCTGGTCTTATTCCATCGGGCTGCGGATGGTACCCTGAGCGTCGCAACCCTTACATGCATCGTTGAAAATGGCGCTCGCTCCCACGTCCTCGCAATCCGTGACCATCCCCGGCCCGGCCGGCACGCTCGAAGCATTGCTCGATATACCGACGTCAGCGACATCGCCGAGCGCTGTCGGCGTGATCTGCCATCCGCATCCGCTCCACGGCGGCACGATGACGAACAAAGTCGTGCACACGCTGAGTAAGGCGCTCAACGACGCTGGCGCGCCCACGGTGCGCTTCAACTATCGTGGTGTCGGCGCGAGTGTGGGTACATACGATGACGGCAACGGCGAGACGCAAGATGCGGTCGCGGTGTTGAACTGGGCCGCGCAGCGTTGGCCGGACGCACCGCTGTGGCTGGGCGGATTCTCCTTCGGCGGCGCTGTCGCGATTCGCGCATCCGTCGCTTCTGGAGCACCCAAGATCGCTCGCCTGGTGACCGTCGCCCCGGCCATTCGCAAAGTGAGCGTCGACACGAACACGTTGCCGCGCTGTCCGTGGCTCATCGTTCAAGGCGACCGCGATGAACTGGTGGATCCGGCCGACATCCAACAATGGGCTCGCGAACTGTCGGTGCAGCCGAGCGTATCGATGCTGAGCGGCGTGGAACACTTCTTCCACGGCCGATTGAACGATCTGCGGCAAGTGGTGGTGGGCTGGCTCACGGAGTAGTCAATGTTGCTTGGGCAGTTGAAAAAGATTTTTGGCCAGGAGCCATTGCCGCGTGGAGTGCTGGAGGATCGCGAGCCGTTCGAGCTGGCGACGGCGGCGCTGCTGCTGGAGCTGGCGCGCTCGGATTTTTCCGAATCCGAAGCGGAGGTGGCGGCGATCCGCCACTTGCTACAGAAACGCTTCGAGCTGACGGAGCAGGCGTTGGACAAGCTGATGGTGGACGCGGCGCGCCGTGCCGACAAAGCCACGTCGCTGCATGAATTCACGCATCGGTTGAATCAAGAGATGCCGGAGGTGGACAAGCTGGCGATCGTGGAAATGCTCTGGCGCGTCAGCCATGCCGACGGTCGGATCGACAAACACGAGGAGCAGTTGGTGCAGCGGATCGCGGGGCTGCTGCATATTTCGGATCGCGACCGGGTGCGTCTGAAGCTGAAGGTGGTCGTCGATCGCTAACGGCGGGCGGGACAGCGCCGGCATGTCGCCGGCGCTGCGCAAGGCAGGTGAAACTCAGTTCACCATCTCCTTGAGGCTCTTCAGCGCCGCGATACGCACTTTCTTGCTGGCGGGCTTGGCCTTGAACGTCATCTTTTCGCCGGTGAAGGGATTGATGCCTTCGCGAGCCTTGGTCGCCGGCTTCTTCACCACCTTCATCTTCAGCAGGCCAGGAAGGGTGAACAGTCCCGAACCCTTCAGGCTCTTCTTCACCACGCCGCCGAG
>JBEVKA010000560.1:0-3145 GCA_040509855.1 Steroidobacter sp. | reverse complement strand
CACATCGAATGTGTAGCGCGCCTGTCCAGTGACTTTTTCGAGCGCGTCCATGCGTGGCACGGATTTGCCGACGACGCGCAGTTCGGCGTTGGTCGGCCATTCCGGCGGCTCGGTGCTCGGCACCTTGCGAGCTTCACGCGCCATGGACTCGCCGACGATGCCGGCGACGACGTTGCGGCTCTCGGTCGATCCGGCGTCGCTCATGGCTGCGACTCGTCGTCGCGAACGCTCGCCGCAGCGGCCAGCGTCGCCTTGAAAATATTCGGATAGGTCCCGCAGCGACACAGATGACCCGAGACCGCGGTCTGAACGTCATCCAGCGTGCAGTGAGGATTTTGATTCACCAGCCGCGCGCAGCTCATCACCATGCCGGGCGTGCAGAAGCCGCATTGAAGCGCGTCGTGATCGATGAATGCCTGCTGCACGGGATGTAGGTGGCCGCCGCGCGCCAAGCCTTCGATGGTGGTGATTTTGCGATGACGAACGTCGTGGACGAGCGTCATGCAACTGGCGGCGACGTCGCCATCGATCCAGACAGTGCAGGCGGAACACGCGCCGCGATCGCAGCCGACTTTGGTGCCGGTGAGTCCGAGTCCATCCCGAAGGAATTCCACCAGCGTAGTGGCCGGGTCGGCCGGCGCGGTGCGCGGCTCGCCGTTGACCGATAGCGTCAACAGCGCGGCTTGCGGACCGAATGTTTCAGGGGTGGCCGTGCGCTCAGTCGCGACACTGCTCATGGCGAGCCTCCGACGAAGCCTCTCCCTGGCAGGTCATGAGATGGCGTGGCTAAAGAACGCCAACGCACACGCGCCGGTTGAGTTCCGGCGCGCGGGACCGCACGGATCAGCGCGTGATGATTCTTTCTTTCAAGACCGAATTGATCTCTTCCAGGTCGGCCCGGTCGAGGGTGCCGGTCGCCAGCTGCAGCTGGAGCACGTTCAAGATGTAATCGTACCGACTGCGGGAATAATTGGTCTGGGCCTCGAACAAACGCCGACGGGCGTCGAGCACGTCCACCGTGGTGCGCGTGCCGACTTCGAAGCCGGCTTCGGTGGCTTGCAGCGCCGTGCGGCCGGACTCGAGCGCTTGTTTCAACGCGCGGACGCGAGAGATTTCGCTGAGCACGCCGAGGTACGCATCGCGAGCGGCACGCTCGGTTTCGCGATTGGCGCGCTCCAGGCGTTCGCGAGCGGCACGATGCAAGTAGACGCGTTGACGCACACGGGAGGAGGTCGCGCCACCGGAATAAATCGGCACCGTCACTTGAATGCCGATCGAATCCGTCGTCTGGGTGGAATCGGCAGGCGCGCGTGAAGTACCGGCGGCGTTGCGGCCGACCTGGTCGCCTTCGTAGTCCTGGTCGCCACGGCTGGCGACCAGATCCACGGACGGCAAATGTCCGGAGCGCGCGACGCGCACGTCCTGTTTGGCGATGTCAGTCGCGAGCCGTGCCGAGATCACTCTCAGGTTTTGTTCCAGCGCGGTCGTCACCCATGTTTGCTCGTTCTCCGGATCGGGAGACTTCAGCGGCATGTCGTCGACGGGCGTCGCCAGCGTGTCGAACGATTCGCCGGTGAGTTCGCGCAGGAGTTCATTCGCGGTCGCCAACGCACGCTTCGCCTGAATGACCGCGGCTGCCGATTGATCGTGGGCCGCGCGTGCTTCCTGAACGTCGGTGATGGCGATCAGGCCGACTTCGAAACGTTTGTCCGCCTGTTCCAGCTGACGGGCGAAGGCTTCGAGCGTCGCCTGGGCCGCATCGACCGTGTCCTGCGCGGCGAGCACGTCGAAGTAACGAATCGCCGTTCGCTGAATCAGATCCTGCTGAGCGGCCTGATAGTCGGCTTCGGCCTGCGCCACTTCGGCATCGGCACGCTGCAGGGTCATCCACTGATCCCAGCGGAACAGTGTCTGCCGCAGCGTCAGGTCGTATTGCTTGGCCGTCAGGTCGGTGGTGCTGGTGATGTTGAACGGCACGGGTGCGCTGTTCTGATCGTTCGGATCGCTGGGAGTCAGCTGGGTGCGGCTGCCGTCTTCGTCGATCTTGGTGTACGAGCCGCTTGCATTGAATTGCGGCAGCAACGCCGCCAGCGCCTGCGGCTTGGACTCGCGGCTGGCGAGGCGATTGGCGTCCGCTTCGCGAATCTGTGGATCGTTCTGCAGAGCCCGTTGATAGACGGTGACCAGATCGGCGGCGCCAGCGTTGCCGGCGAGGATGAGACTGCAGGCGATGACGAGCAGCCGAGGGCGTGATTTCATCTTGTTCGTTTCCCGGTCCATCCACCCATCATGACACGATGGGGAATTAATTAACGACGCTGAACCTTGCCGCCCGCGACGTTAACGATCCATGACACTGCCAACGATCGCGCCCGGCGCCCCTTGAGACGCATCAATAGGTCGGAATGGTTGCATCCAGTTCGTTCGACCAGGCCAGAATGCCACCGGCGATGTTGACCGTGCGAAAGCCATTCTGTTGCAGGAACTTCGCAACTTCCATGCTGCGACGGCCGGAGCGGCACAGGACCGCGACTTCCCGGGTGCGATCGAGCTCGCCGATGCGCTCGGCCACTTCGCCCATGGGAATGTGAACTACCGGCTGGTCGGCGGGCACGCTGGCCACGCCCAGCTCCCAACCTTCGCGCACGTCGAGCAACGTCAATGTATCGCCACGCTGGCGGCGGGCGACGAATTCGGTCGGAGTGATTTCTGGAATGCTCATGATGGTCAGAATACAAAGGCGGATGGACGTGGCGCGTTGATGAGCGGCGCGACCACTGTTTCGAACAGGCCGACGCGTTGCCATTCGCGTTCGCCGACGCGCGTGACCTGCCAGGCTTCCATCACCGGCGCCTGGCCGACGACGACGAACAAACGGCCGCCGATGCGCAGCGCCTGCTGGAAGCGTTCGTCATATAAAGGCAGCGAACCGGTCACGGCGATCACGTCATAGGCGGACTGCTCGTTCAACTGCATGCCGTCGGCGGCTTCCACTGAAACGTTATTGATGGCGGCTTCGAAGGCGTTACGACGCGCCAGTTCTGCCAGCTCCGGAATGATTTCCAGCGAGCGCACCCGTGCCGCAAGCTTCCCCAGACAGGCGCTCAGAAAACCGCTGCCCGCGCCGATTTCCAGCGCGATGTCG
>JBEVKA010000559.1:0-3217 GCA_040509855.1 Steroidobacter sp. | reverse complement strand
GGGCCTGGGCGACATCCGCGACGTGGATGTGAATTACGACGGCAGCAAAGTGGTCTTCTCGATGCGCGCGCGGTTCATCGAAGACGCCGACGAGGAAGATCAGCCCACCTGGAACATCTGGGAATACGACACCACCACGCGCACTTTGCGTCGGATCATCACTTCCGACACCACCGAGGAGGAAGGCCACGACATCATGCCGCACTACCTCCCGGACGGCCGGATCGTGTTCTCCTCCACGCGTCAGCGACAGTCGCGCGCCATCCTGCTCGACGAGAACAAACCGCAGTTCGCCGCCCAGGACGAGAACGACAATGAACCCGCGTTCGTACTGCACGTGATGAACGCGGACGGCACCAACATTCATCAGATCTCGTTCAACCAGAGCCACGACCTGGATCCGGCGGTGCTGGCCAACGGCCGCATCGTGTTCACGCGCTGGGAACGCAACATCGACGACAACCAGTTCGACCTGTACACGATCAATCCGGACGGTTCGGATCTACAGCTGTACTACGGTGCGAACAGTCATGCGACGGGCACGCCGTTGCCGGCGCCCGCCACCACCAACAGTGTCATTCAGTTCCTGAACCCACGCCCGATGCAAGATGGCCGCACCCTGTCGCTGCTTCGTCCGTTCACCGGCACCGGTGAAGGCGGCGATCTGGTATTGATCGACACCGAAACATACGTCGACAACACTCGGGCCGCGGCCGCTTCCAACATCGGCATGACGGGTCCGGCGCAGACGCGCGCCCTGCCCACCGACGTGCGCACCATCCCTGGCCCGTCGCCGGGCGGCCGATATCGCATGGCTGCGCCGCTGTTCGATGGCACCGGCCGACTGCTGGTGAGCTGGTCGCAGTGTCGCTTGGTGGAGAATACCCGCATCGTCCCGTGCACCAGCGACCGCCTGCGAAACGGCGATGCGGTCGAAGCTCCGCCGCTGTATGGCATCTATGTTTACGACGTGCGCGAAAACACTCAGCGTCCCATCGTAGTACCGCAGGAAGGATTCATTTACACCGAAGTCGTCTCGGGCTCACAACGCGTGTTGCCCACCGTCATCCTGGATCGCGCCGCCGGCGTCGATTTCCCACAGGATCAGCTAGCCGATGGCGTCGGCGTGCTGAGCATCCGGAGCGTCTACGACATCGATGGCGTGGACACGGCCCCGGGCGGCATCGCGGCCGTTCGCAATCCGGCCAACGCGAACTATGCAACGCGGCCGGCCCGCTTCCTGCGCGTGGAAAAAGTCGTGTCGATTCCGGACGACGACGTGCGTGATTTCTCGGCCACCGCGTTCGGCCCGAACCGGGCGCTGGGCATGCGGGAGATTCTCGGCTATGCGCCGATCGAGCCGGACGGCTCGGTGAAAGTGAAGATCCCCGCCAACGTGGCGTTTGCGATCAGCGTGCTCGACGAGAGCGGCCGCCGCCTCGGCACCACGCTTGGCGCTCGTCACAGCAACTGGCTGCAGTTGCAGCCCGGCGAGCAGCTGGCTTGCACCGGCTGTCACAACGGCACGGCGACCACACCGACTGCGCACGGTCGCAAGGGCATGACCAACTCCGTCAATCCCGGCGCGCCGACCACGGGCAGCGCGTTCCCGAACACCAATCCGGCGCTGTTCGCCGACAGCGGCGAAACGATGGCCGAAGCACGGGGCCGCATCATGTGCGGCGGCGCCTGTGCGCTCAGCGTCGACCTCGCATTCAAGGACTACTGGCTGGTGACGCCGCCGGCCGACAATCAGGTCGACGCGTGTTACGCCGCCGGCCCGAACAATGTGTTGACCGACCCAGCGGACACGACGGTCCGCTTCTCCTGCGCGAACTCGCTGCCGACCGGCGCGACGTTGCCAGTGCAAGCCTCCTGCCGCACCAGTCTCAACGGTCTGTGCCGCATCACCATTCATTACGAACGTCACATTCATCCGCTGTGGGGCCTGGACCGCTTCGTCGATGCCGATGTCAACGGCGTGCCCGACGTCGATGCCGGCGGCGTGGTCATCAACAACAAGTGCAACAGCTGCCACGCTCCGGTGAACGCGGCCAATATGGCGGCTCCGCCAGCGGGCCAACTCGACCTGACCGATGGGCCCTCCGAGGAACAGCCCCTGCAGTTCAAGTCCTACCGCGAGTTGCTGTTTGGCGACCGTGCCCAGGATGTAGTCGGCGGCCAGCTGCAAGATGTGTGCGTCCGATTCGAGACAGACCCGGTAACCATGGTGAGCACTTGTGTCGAATTCCAGCAGGTGCCTGCGCCGATGGCGGCCGGCAATGCCCGCGCTTCCGGACGCTTCTTCAACAAGCTGGAAGGCACCGCCGGCACCGTCGACCATAGCGACTTTATGTCGCCAAGTGAGTTACGCTTGCTGTCTGAGTGGTTGGATATCGGCGCGCAGTATTTCAACGACCCGTTCACCGCCCCGGAGAATTGATGTCTCGGTCGCTCACGCCGTTACGGTTTTTATTTGCACTGGGCTGGTTGCTGCTATTCGTCACGGCGGGGGCTCGGGCGGAAGACGAGCCGGCGCGTAAGATCCTCATCGCCGACCCGTTCATCGAGCTGCACTCGGGACCGGGTCGCGGCTATCCCATTTTTCACGTGGTCGAGCGCGGTCGCGAGGTGATGCTGGTGAAGCGTCGCACCGACTGGTTCCAGCTGCGCACCGATCAGGGCGTGGAAGGCTGGGCGCCACGTTCGCAGATGGTCGCGACGCTCGAACCCACCGGTGAGCCGCTCGATCTGCAGGAACCGGCGCGCGAGAATTACATGAGCCGCCGCTGGCAAGCCGGCGTCATGGGCGGGGACTTCGGCGGCGCCAGCCTGATCTCGGCATTCGGCGGTTACGCCTTCAGCGACAACCTGTCCGTGGAGCTGACGTTCAATCACATCCTCGGCGAATTCTCCAACGGCTACAGCGCGACCATCGGCCTGATGCACTTGTTCGTGCCCGAATGGCGCGTCTCGCCCTACTTCACCCTGGGCACCGGTGTGATCTACACCGAGCCCAAATCCAACCTGGTGCAGTCCGTCGACCGCGACGACCAGATCGGTTACGTCGGCGGTGGGTTGCAGTTGTATCTCACTCGTCGCTTCATGCTGCGCACGGAATATCGAAACAACATCGTATTCACGAGCCGCGACGACAACGAGGAAGTGGACGAATGGAAGTATCTCGGTTTCGCATTCTTTTTCTGACGCTGCTGGC
>JBEVKA010000558.1:0-10626 GCA_040509855.1 Steroidobacter sp. | reverse complement strand
CACGCTGATCAGCATCATCTGCGGCATCGTGAACGCGACCTCAGGGTCGGTGACGGCGGACGGTCACGACATCCGGCGGGACTTTCGCGCAGCGCGATCGAAGATCGGCCTGGTGCCGCAGGAACTCACCAGCGACGCGTTCGAAACCGTGTGGGCCACGGTGAATTTCAGTCGCGGTCTGTTCGGCAAGCCCCCCAACCCGGCGCACCTGGAAAAAGTCCTCAAGGACCTGTCGCTGTGGGACAAGAAGGACAGCGTCATCATGTCGCTGTCGGGCGGCATGAAACGCCGGGTGATGATCGCGAAGGCGTTGTCGCACGAACCGCAGATCCTGTTCCTGGATGAGCCCACCGCCGGCGTCGACGTCGAGCTGCGTCGTGACATGTGGGAGATGGTGCGATCGCTGCGTGCGAGCGGTGTAACCATCATTCTCACCACGCACTACATCGAAGAAGCCGAAGAGATGGCCGATCGCATCGGCGTCATCAGCAAGGGCCAGATCATCCTGGTCGAAGAAAAGTCAGTGCTGATGCGCAAGCTCGGCCGCAAACAACTGACGCTGTATCTACAGAGTCCGTTGCAACAGATCCCGCCGCAGCTGGCGCATCGCCAGCTGGAGTTATCCGCCGATGGCACGCAGCTCACCTATACGTTCGACACGCAAGCCGACGCCACCGGCATCGCCAGCCTGCTGCGACAACTGAGCGAGCAAGGCATCGACTTCAAAGACCTGCACACCAGCGAAAGCTCGCTGGAAGAAATCTTCGTCAGCCTGGTGCACCAACGATGAACGGCTACGCGATCCACGCCATCTACCGCTTCGAACTGGCTCGGTGGTTTCGCACGCTGGTGCAGAGCCTGCTGTCGCCGGTGATTTCCACGTCGCTGTACTTCGTGGTGTTCGGGGCGGCCATCGGCTCGCGCATGGCGGAGATCGAAGGCGTCAGCTACGGCGCGTTCATCGTGCCCGGCCTGATCATGCTGTCGGTGCTAACCGAGAGCATCTCGAACGCATCGTTCGGCATTTATATGCCTCGCTACTCCGGAACGATTTACGAAGTGCTGTCCGCGCCGATCTCGGCGATGGAAATCGTCATCGGCTACGTTGGCGCCGCAGCCACCAAGTCCATCATGCTCGGCCTGGTGATCCTCGCTACCGCCCGACTGTTCGTACCTTTCAGCATCGAGCATCCGGTGTGGATGATCTCGTTCCTGATCCTCACCTCGCTCACCTTCAGCCTGTTCGGCTTCATCATCGGCGTCTGGGCCAGCGGCTGGGAAAAACTCCAGATCATTCCCATCATGATCGTGACCCCGCTCGCGTTCCTCGGCGGCAGCTTCTATTCCATCAGCATGCTGCCGCCGCTGTGGCAGAAGATCACTCTGTTCAATCCCGTCGTGTACCTCATCAACGGTTTCCGCTGGAGTTTCTACGGCGTGTCCGACGTGGCCGTCGGCGTCAGCCTCGGCATGACGCTCTTTTTCATGGCGCTGTGCCTAATCGTGATCTGGTGGATATTCAAGACGGGGTATCGGTTGAAGGCGTGAATGGGTTATTGCCCGCGACTTGCTGCAAAATGACCCGCTCGCTTCCTGGAGGTATGCATGTCCCTACCGACGCTGTCCCGTCGTTCCGTTCTGCTTGGCTCCGCCGCGCTCACATTGCCGCTGAGCTGGGCGCACGCGGCGCGCTTCAATGGTTATCGTGACGCCATCGTCATCGATGGCTTGGGTGGGCCGGGCAGTCTGGGTTCGGAGCCGGGGCAGCCGTTGGGGGATGCGGAGGTCAAGGACACGCGCGACAGCGGCCTGACCGCGGTGCTGGTTACGATCGGGACGGTGGGGACGATGCCGTCTCAAGAGGCGTTTACCGAAGCCGTGCGCGGCATGCTGGATTTCGATCGTGAGATCGCACGTCACCCGGATACGTTCGCGAGCATTCGTAAGGCAGCGGATATCGCGGCGGCCAAGAAGGCCAAGCGCACCGGGTTGATCTATGGAGTGCAGGACGGTGTCGCGTTCGAGACCGATCTCGACTTGCTCGAAGATCTGCATCAGCTCGGTTTGCGCGTCGTACAGCCGACTTACAATCGTCGCAATCTGCTCGGCGATGGCTGCATGGAAACAGCGAACGCCGGCCTCAGTCGCACCGGTGTCGAATGTATCGAACGTTTGAACGCGCTCGGCATTCTGGTCGATCTCAGCCATTGCGGCCGACAGACGTCGGCCGATGCCATTCGGGTTTCAAAGAAGCCTGTCGCATTCACTCATACAGGCTGCGCGGCGGTGGTCGATCATCCGCGTCACAAGACCGATGCAGAGTTGCGCGCGGTTGCGGATAAAGGGGGCGTGTCGGGTGTGTTCTTCATGCCGTATCTGGCGGGAGGCAAGCAGCCAACCGCGGCGGATGTAGTTCGCCACCTCGAACATATGATTGACGTCGCCGGCGAGGATCACACGTCCATCGGCACGGACGGCACCATTTCAGCCGCCGTGCTCGATCAGAAATACAAAGATGCGTTCGCCGAGACCACACGCAAGCGCAAGGAAGCCGGCATCGCGGCGCCGGGCGAAACCGAGGATGGTTACTTGTTCGCGAGCGACCTGAACACACCGCGCCGTTTGGAGACACTCGCGCAGCTGCTGGCTGACAAAGGGCACAGCGCATCGCGCATCGAGAAAATCCTGGGTGGTAATTTAATGCGCGTGTTCAAGGATACCTGGGGCGCCTGAGCGCCCCACTCGTCACAGCTTGAACATCACGCTCAGCGACGCCTGCTCCAGGCTGCTCTCGCCGGTGTTGTCGTATTTCATGTCGCCGGTGCGTTGATACTCCAGGCGCGCGGCCCAGCGAGTAGCGAACGACCATTGGACGCCGGCGCCGGCGGTGATGACTTCGTCGCTGTAGTCGAGGTCGGGCGGTCCGCCGGTGCTCGAACCGGAAAAGCCGAGAGACACCTGCTGATCGGCGAACAGCACGCCGCCGCGCAGAAACAGTTCCCACTGCTCGCCAAGCGGCAACGTGCCGAGCACGGACACGGACGGCCCACGCACGCCGAGCTCATAGTCAACGTTGCCGAACGAGTAACGCTCGATGATCTGGAACTCGCCGAAATCCGCGTAGGTCAGTTCGGCCGCGAGATAACGATTGACGCGATAGCCAACTGTCGCGCTGAACCCGGCGTCTACCTCGTCGACGTCGACTGAGTTCGGCAGGATCACCGTCGGGAACTGACCGAAGAAGATGGGCGGCACCACGCTGCCCGGTGGCGGGCGGATGATGATGCCGCCAACCGGCGGCAGCACCGGATTTGGCAGCGCTGACGTGAACACGGCGATCGCCGTTCCAGGCCGGCCCGTCACCTCGCGCTCGACGCGACTCCCGGCCACGCCGAAATAAAAACCCGGCTCCGCGGCTTGCGCGGTGGACGAGGCCAGCAGCGCGAATGCGATCAATCCGGCTGTGCTGCGATTCATGTCAGGATCTCCGTATCGAATTTGTTAGAAGTCGAACAGCACGCCGAGCGAGAGTTGCTCGATCTTTTCCGTGCCGGCGCGGTTTTGCTGGAACAGGCTGCCGCCGTAGTCCATGTCATCGGTCAACTGATATTCCAACCGCGCAGCCCAGCGCGATGCGAAGGACCACTGCGCACCCGCGCCCACCATCCAGATTTCATCGCCGGTCCGTTGTGTCGAGCGGAGCGTGGCGAACTGGCGTTCCACTTCTTGATCCAGGAACAACACGCCGCCGCGCACGAACACGTCCAGTGAAGGCGTCACGGGCACCGTGCCCAGCAGAGACACGCTCGGGCCGAATGCTTCGATATTCGAACGCACGATGATTTCGCTGGGCAACGGAAAGAAATTCGGAACATAGCGCTCGACCACCGAGGCTTCACCGAAGTCGTGGTAGGCCACTTCCGCCGCCAGATATTTGTTGACGCGATAGCCTAATGTGACGTTCCAGCCGGTCTGGATATCGTCGACCTGGGTTTGCACGGGGGTCAGCATGACTGCGAAGCCAAACTGTCCGCCGATGCCCACGAGTATCTGGCCCTCGCCTTTCGCATCCTGCTCGACGCGACCGGCAGCAGCGCCCAGATAGAATCCACGTTCGTTGGTTCCAGTCGCTTCGGCAGCTTCGGCGATTTCAGTGCCGAGCGAAACAAACATCAGCACCGCCGTGGCCGCGCATCCAATCGAACCACGTTTCATATTTTTCTCCCTGCCGAAATAAACGTTTCATGCGAGCGTAATCGTACGGCAGTTTTCGCGCGCGTGCGGTTAGTTTTTACTTAGTCCACCCCGAGTTTGGCGGTTGTCTATTCGTGCTTTAGCAAACAACGTTACGTCGTTGGCGAAGCATCGAGTGTATCGGTCATCGTCGCGACGACTGTCCCTTGGCAAGCACGACGAACGGCTCCATGCTCGAGCCATGAACACCGCCATCAATCTCCAGGAAAAGTTCACGCGCTTCCGCGACCTTTGGAGCCCGAAGGTGATCGCCGAGATGAATGACTACCAGTTCAAACTGGTGCGCCTGGTCGGCGAGTTCGTGTGGCACCAGCACGCCGACACCGACGAGGTCTTCATCGTCATCGAAGGCGAGATGGTCCTGCGCTTCCGCGACCACGAAATCCCACTGCGCACCGGCGAGTTGTACGTCGTCCCCAAGGGCGTCGAACACCAACCCTTCGCCGCCCAGGAGTGCAAGATCATGCTGGTCGAACCCAAAGGCGTCGTGAACACCGGCGAGTCCGGTGGTGGGCTGACTGCGCCGAATGACGTCTGGATCTGATCCTTCAACGATACATTCATAGCGAGCTCGTTCACGCCAATGCTCTCGATCTGAAGTCGCGCATCGAAGGGCGCCTGGCGAGTTTCCCGGAACCCCCGTCTACGCCCCAACTCAGCCGAAGGCTGCGCGACACGCGTCCGCGCCAACGCGAAGCGCACCTGCCTCCAAATCCACCCCCGCCGCGAATGGCCAGCGGATGGCTCAGGTTGCGTGAGAGGTAGATCCCATGGTCCGGCTGGCGTTGCTGATTTCGGCGCTGATTCTCACCGGGTGCGCGGCGCACGAGGGGCGGCCGAGCAATGCCAGGATCAGCTCGGTGGAGACGGCCGAGGTGACCGTGACGCGGGATTTCGTTTACACGCCGGCGGACTGGCCGCAGGAACTGCGGGCCGATTTGTACAAGCCGGCCGGCAATGGGCCGTTTCCGGCGGTGGTGATGATCCACGGCGGTGGCTGGGAAGGCCGCTCGCGCGAGGACATGGCGGACATCTCCGAGCGAGTGGCTCAGCGCGGTTATGTGGTGCTGAACATGTCGTATCGGTTCGCGCCGCAGTGGCATTTCCCGGCGCAGCTGCAGGACGTCCAGCAGGCGGTGTTGTGGCTGCGGGGCCATGCCTCCGATCTCAACGTGTTGAAGAATCGCATCGGCACCTGGGGCTATTCCGCCGGCGCGCACCTGGCCGCCCTGGCGGGCGTGACCGGGCCGGAAGACCGCTGGTACGTCGAGGGCGCACGGGTGCAGGCGGTGGTCGCGGGCGGCACGCCGGTCGACCTGCGCTACTACAAGACGGGCGCACTCACGAATGGCCTGACCGGCGTGTCCTATGAAAAGGATCCGGCCTTGTGGCGGGACGCCTCGCCGCTCGCGCTGGTGACCGGGGACGATCCGCCGTTCTTCCTGTATCACGGCACCTTCGACTTCACCGTTGGCGAGAGCAACGCGCACGCCATGTACGAGGCCCTGAACGCCAACCGCATCCCGGCCGAGCTGTACCTGATGCGCGGCCTGGAACACTTGAGCACCTTCGTCGTCGATGCGCCGGTCGAGAACGGCATCGATTTCCTGGATCTGTACCTGAGGCAGGCGAAACCCAGGGTTGCCGGCCAGTAACCCCGACTCAAGACAGCTCAACGACCGGAGGATTCTGCGCTACCATCGCATTCATGTCGGGGCGTAGAACAAGCATCAATGACGTCGCCAAGGCCGCGGGCGTCGCCATCAAGACAGTCTCGCGGGTTCTCAACAACGAACCGAACGTTCGCGAAGAAACTCGCGCGCAGGTCTTAGCCGCGGTCAAACGGCTCAACTATCACCCGAGCCTGTCGGCCCGCAGCCTCGCCAGCCGGCGCTCGTATCTGGTCGGGCTGGTGTACGACAACCCCAGCGCCAACTACACCATCGAAGTGCAGCGGGGCGCGCTCGCCCGCTGTCGCGAAGCCAAGTTCCTGCTGTTGCTGCATGAAGTGGCCGGCAAACCCGAGGAAGTCATGCAGGACATCCTCACGTTCGCCAACCAGACCCATCTCGACGGATTGATCGTCGCGCCGCCGTTGAGCGAGTCACCGGAGCTGATCCGCTCGCTGGACGCTCAAGGGCTGCCGTTCGTGCGCATCGCGCCGAATGAATTCAAACATCGCTCACCGTATGTCGACATCGACGACGAGGGCGCGGCGCGCGAGATGACCGAATATCTGATCGGCCTCGGCCATCGCGCGATCGGCTTCATCATCGGCCGGCCCGGGCACTTCGCCAGCGGCGAGCGCCTTCGCGGCTACAAAGCGGCGCTCAAGAACCACAAGATTCCGTACGTGCCCGAGTACGTGCGTCAGGGCGATTTCCTGTTCGACTCGGGCCTGGAAATGGCCCGTCAGCTGCTGGCGCTGCCGAAGCGGCCGACGGCGATCTTCGCCGGCAACGACGACATGGCGGCCGGCGCGCTGATGGCCGCTCACGAAATGGGCGTCCCCGTGCCGGGGCAACTGTCGGTTGCCGGCTTCGACGATGCAGCGATTGCTCGAACCGTGTGGCCACCGCTCACGACCATTTGCCAACCCACCTATCAGCTCGCCTATCGCGCGGCCGATCTGCTGCTGGAGACACTGCTCTCCGGCAACACGCCCAAGCCCGCACGGCTCGCGCACACTCTGGTGCGGCGGGATTCGACCGCCATCGCGCCCAACTCGAAGGCCCCGAATTCGAGATCCCAGTAACGTCGCTGCCGCGACAACGCGCATATCATTGCGTCCGCCCCACGTCCAAGGAATTACGGATCGAGCGATGCAGAGCTGTCCGGCCGCCAAATTGCTGATGTTCGTCGCGCTGCTGGCAGCGACCGGCGCACATGCGCAGACGACGGAAGGTGGTCCGGCGCACGATCGATCGGCTGCCGATCCGCTGCCCAAACTGGCGCGCGAACCCACGTATGTGCTCGACGCTTCGCTGGAACGCGTGCGGCAGTCGTTTTCGATTCCAGGCATGGCGATCGGCATCGTCGAGAACGGCGAGCCGGTATATGTGCGCGCGTTCGGCGTTCGCGATCTGAAGACGGGCGAGCCGGTGACCGTGCACACCGCGTTCAATGTCGGCTCCATCACCAGGACGTTCACGGCGACGGCGATCTTGCAGCTGGTGGAGCAGCAGCGGCTGGCGCTCGACGCGCCGGTCGGGCAGTACGTGCCCGAGTTCGCGAAAACTCCGACCACTGTCACTCAGTTGCTCACCGAGGGCGCGACCTTCGATCCGCTCGGCGCGGCGATCGAGTCCGCCAGCGGCGTCGAATATCCCAGCTACATGCACGAGCACGTGCTGACCCAGGCCGGCTTGCACGAAAGCACGTTCGACCGGCCACAAGACGGCGGCGACGTCGCGTGGCCACACACGGGCAAGGTATTCGTCCGCCGCGACTCGCAGTATCCGTGGGATCGCACGTCGAGGCCGAGCACGGGACTCAACGCGAGCATCAACGACATGACGCGCTGGGCCGCGCTGCATTTGAATCGCGATCCGGTGCTGTTGTTACCAGCGTCATACCAGACGATGTTCCAGCTGCCGATGGGCTGGCGGATCGAAAAGCGCGGCGATCTCGATCTGCCGGGAGAGACCAGCCAGGACCAGGGTTTTTCCACACTGGTCACGCTGTATCCGGCACAGCGACGCGCCATCGTCATCCTCGCCAACTCGGAGACCGCGCCCCGCCACGAGATTCGTCACATGATCGAATCCGTGCTCGAAACGGGTGCTTATGTGAGACCCGATCCGCCGCTGTTATTGCGCATCAACTCGCCATGGGTGATGGGCGGCCTCGCGGCGATCGCCGTGCTGTTGATGGGCGCAACCGTGCGAATGTTTCGTCGACGACGCTCGCGCTCATCGGCAATGTGAGTTTCCAACCGGCGTAGCGCGGGCCGCGCCGGCAATGTTTCGGGCGTGTGGATCGACCACGCCAGCCCGCAACGACGCAAGCCACACAGCAACCACCAACCCGGATCCCATTGCCCCGGGAACAAACCCAGTCTCGCCGATCCCGGGAACGCGTGATGATTGTTGTGCCAGCTCTCGCCCATGCTGAACAATGCCGCGATGGGCACATCCCTGCCCTGCACGCCCGCGCCTCGCACTTCCCACGACATCGGTCCGTGACGATGCGCGAAGTGCCCGACCAGCCAGTGACCTATCACTGACACGGACACGCGGGCGCAGATGCCCCACACCACCCAGCCCCAGCCGCCGATCGCGAAGAAGGCCATCGCCCACGGCAGCTGTTGCCACATCCAGGTGCGCTCCATCCAGAAGTAACATCGATCGCCTTCGAGTGCCGGCTCCAGTTGGAAGCACGGCCCGCGAGTCAGGCGCAACTCACAATGCAGCTGCCACCACGCGTCGGCCCAGAAGCTGCGACCGTGACGCAAGTAGTCGTGACATTTCGGCCGACGCTGAGCCCAGTCACGCAAGTCGTGCTGACGAATCATCCCGATCGGGCCGGCCATGCCGACCAGCACGCCCAGGTACACGCACACGTATTCCAACCCTTTGGGACATTGGAAGCTGTTGTGAATCAGCCGCCGATGCATGCCGACGGAATGTCCGGCGCACAACGTGATCGCCGTGGTCACGAGGAACAGCGCGAACGCGCCGAGAGAGAATGTCATCGCGCCGAAGATCAGCGCCGTGAACGACATACCGCCGATCCACAACGATTTCACCGGACTCCAGCGCACCTCGCCGTCGCGAGCATCGGCAGCGCCGTCGTCGATGATGCGTTCGGAACCTTGGTTCCAATCCATATCAGCCGCCCGCCGCCGCGACCGACCGCTGTTCATACAAACCGAGCAACACTTCTTCGAGATTACCGAGCATCAGCCTCGCGACCGGCTCCGCATACCAGTTGAAGCGCGTGCTCACCCGGTAATGCATCATCAGCGTCAATTGCGTCCGCTGACCTTGCGGAGCGAGCGTGTACGACACCGCGTCGATATCGAAATACTCGCCGCCCATCACCACGTGCTCATCGAACGAGCCTGGCGGAAACGAATCGGGATAGAAACGTTGCGACCAGCGCACATATTGGTGCTCGCGCCGCTCGGTCTCGACCTGATCGAAATACACATGCTTGCCCATGGAGATGCGACGCACGTGCTGACCTGCGCCGTCATCGCTCAGCGCCGAGATGGGCGGCGGCACGCCGATGAGAAACGCCAGGCCATCCTCGACGTCTTCAGCGCGGATGTCGCGCATGTTCTTCAGCTGATCCCACACGACTTCGCGTGGCGCCTCGATCACGACGCTGCGTTCGATCGTGCGCAAACGCATCGGCAAGCCATCGGTTGGCTCGATCGCGCCCAACAACAACGGCAGCACGGTGACACTGTAGACCGCGTGCTTGGGCCAGTTGGTCATGCGACAAATGACTCCCATGACCACCGCGCCGACCATGCCGATGGCGGCGAACAGCGGGATGATGAGAATGGCGCAGATCCAGCCTTCGATCAGGATCATCAGGGTGCCGACCACGAACAATATGTTGGAGCCAACGCCCGCCGCGAGGTAGTAACCCCACGTGCGGCGCGACTGTCGTTCGGCCAGATACACCGTGACTGCGCCAACGGCCAGCGGCACGAGATAGATGAAGGAGGCCATCATCGCGACATACGATCCATCGGCATCGCCGACGTACACCAGCCGCAGCGCCAGTCCGACCAGCGCGCCGGCCACGACCGGCCACCACTTGGAAAACGGCAATAGTCGTTGTTGTTCGGGCTCGTCGGCGGGGTCCATGTTCGCTTCATCGCTCATGGCAGCACAGCTTGCCTAGTGCGAACAGGGTTCTCAACTCTCAGAAAACAGCGAAATCAATGAAGCGAGCGAAGTGCCCTCAGGGCTGATCCTCGGCGCAGCGGGAGGCGACACACAGCACACGAGTGGCGGCGGTCTCCAGCGCTTCGAGGTGAGTTCGCAAATATTCGATCTCCTGCTGTAACCCGGCGTGCACGTCCAGCGCACGACGCAGCGGCTCGGCCTCGGCGAGGAAATGTCTCGTGAGCGCCTGATCGTCGAAACGTAACAACGCGACAGCGGTGCGAGCGATGGCGCCGCGTGTTTGATCCCAACCGGGGCCGAATTTCCTGTCGTCGATGAGGATGGGATCGAACGTCATGGACGCCCACTGCTCGGGCGTGGCGAGCGGATCCGGAGCGCTCTGCGCCGGCGGCGTCGGCGCGTCCTCCGGCAGGAAATAAGAGTTATCGGCCATGTTGCCCTCCTCGATGGAGGGGATCGGGTCAGGCGGCGAGGTTTACCCTTGTCGCCCGACCCTCATGACCGTCAGTCG
>JBEVKA010000557.1:0-6327 GCA_040509855.1 Steroidobacter sp. | reverse complement strand
CCTGCAGATTGGTGCCGCGAATGCCGGCCAAGCCGATGAGCGTCGCCACCACCAGCAGCACCAGCGCAACGACCAGCGCGATGCCCTGCTGGGAATGCCCGTACAAACGTTGTGTCCGCATCGCCCGGCTCATGGCACGCGGTTCCTCAATGTGACGATATTGGTGAAGCGGCGTTCGAGCCGGCCGTCGTTGACCAGATCGGTGGACACGCGCTGATCGACGCTCTGCACCGTCAGCACCACCATGACCGCGTTGACGTTGGCCCAATTGACCACGTTCTCGGCATCACGGAATTCATTGACGCCCTGTTCGCGATACGTCAGCTCCATGTTGGTGACGCCGGCGACCACTTCTTCGGTAATCACCGCCGCCGCTGCGCCCATTCGGCGTCGATACAGCGAGCGACCACCTTCCGTCGCGCGATTGTTGTTGCCGACGTACCAGGCCGAGGCGGCCATGCGGCCGACTTGCGAATTAGGGCCGAAAGCGTAGGCATTGCCGCCGGAGCTGCAGAGCGTGGGATAACCCAGCCCCTGCGAACAATTGCCCGGTGTGAGCGAGCCGGTGCGATGGAGCAGCGTGACGGTGCTGCTGTTGTAACCAGAGACCTGAAACATGGCGGCGTGATCGAAGTTACACACCATCATCACGTCGCCCTGCTGGATACTGGCGCTGAGCGCATTGAGTTTGATGCTCGCGCCGACCGGATCGTGTGTTTCCACTGATAATCCCGTGCCCTGGATCCCTTGCAGGATGATGGCGTCGGTGCCGGTGACGCGCTCCGCGGTCGATGTGCCAACGGCGACCGCCGGATCCACTTCGGTGCCGTCATAGCCGGCAATGCCGTACCAGGTTTGCCACCATACGGTGCCGCTGGTCGTATCCAGCACATTGGCCACGCGACCGCTGCTGTCACAACCGGTGATGCCGGCCTCGCGAACATCGCGAGCCAGCAGTTCGAACGCGGTGCGCGCGCCTTCCTGGACTTGCGACAGCGCTTCGTTGGTGCGGTAACTCTGTTTGTTCGCGAGGATCACGCCGGTGGCGCCGCCGACGATCACGAGACCGAGCACCATCGAGACCATCAGCTCGATCAGCGTGAAGCCGCGAATGTGACTCCAGCTTCGCATCACAGCTGCACCACCGTCGTCACGATCTGCAACGTCGACGAAGTGTCGCTGGACTCCCGATTCATGCCGCGCTGATCGTCCCAACGAACACGAATCGTGCACACCGCGCCGTTGCAATCCACCGATCCAGTCGCTCCAGTACCAAGGGCGGCGAGCAGACTGCTACGCCACGCACGCAAAGAGACTTCGGAGAACGTTGCACCGGCGGTCGGCGTCGCGTCCAGGCCGATATCGAAGTTGTCGTTGAGGGCGGCGTTGCGATCGGCGCGCATGGCGTCGACGATGGAGTACGTCTGCACCACCGCCATGCCGCGCTCCATCGCGCTCTGGTTATATCGCAGGCTCCACATCTGCAAGCCCGCGAGCCCGAGCATGCCGAACGACAGAACCAGCAGCGCGATCAGCACTTCGATGAGGCCGACTCCTCGCTGCCCGCGCTTCGCACGGGCAATGTGATTTCGCCGTGTCATGGGCAGGTTCCGTTCTCGGAGATCGTGGACATGCGGCTGCCAGCGCCAAGCACGACTCTGCGGACGTTACGGTCGGCGGCGCGCGTGGAACAGACTCTCACCTGATGATCGGCGACCATCACGCCACCGGTGCGCGCCAGCCCGTCGGGACCGAAGGCCACCTGATCGGTGGTGAGCGACGAGCGGATCACGATCGTGCCGTTGAAATTATTCACATCCGCACGCCGCACGATTTCGCCGTTGCTCGCGCGGACGATCCAGGTCAGCCAGTTGCCGGTGGACGTCGCGCAGCTGGTGCCATCGGTCGAGCGGCAGACAGTGACGGTGGCGTTACGTTTGATTGCCTCCGATCGCGCCAGGCTCAGGCCGGAAACCACATCGTTCGACTGCGCGACCAATCGGCTGCTGACCATCATCTGGTTGAACGACGGAATCGCGATCGCCAACAAAATGCTGGCAACCGAGACCGTAATCATGAGCTCGATGATGGTGAAACCGGCGCCCCGCCTCCAGGCGCGAGGTCGGGTTGTAGTGCTCTCGAACATTGTGTTAGCGCGCTGACGGTGTCGGCACTTTCCCGTATGTGGTGTTGATGCGGCAACGATACGGGAAGAATAGGTGGATGGTATCGGCAAATCGCGAACTGCGTCGCAACTGGCCCCCTAAGCCACCCGTAAGGCATCGTGGTTTCCTCTTAAGAGGAATGCAGCCGGCGCCTCGACGTGGACGACCTTAGGTTCGCATCAGGGAATCCCTTCGCCGATGCTGCAAGCGCATGCAAATATTGCATGCGCAATGTTGTTAGGTCAACTCGGATGACGCAATGCGTGGCTAGCGCCACGCCGAAGGGAACAATCTTTGCGCGTTGCCGTAATAGATTTTGTCGAGCACGTCACGCGGTAGCGCCAGGCCTCGAAACGACGCGTCGAAATCGTCCGAGCGCAGCCTGTCGGCGCCGCTCAGAAAGCGCCAATCGGCCAGCCACACGACGTGAGCCTCATCAGCAAATGCCTGATCGCTCTGCTCCGGCAAGCGCGTGAGATCGGTCGCGTAGACGATCCGATCCTGGAAGCGAATGAAAAACTGTCGCACGCCTTCGCGGTCAGCGCTGGATTGCAACTTCAAGTGCACCAGGCGCGCAGCCAGATCGACCGACGCATTCGGATAGCGATTCAAGAACTCGCCGATGCGATCCACGCTCCACTCCAGCGATGCGAGATGCAGCGCCAGGAACTTCATGCCGGGGTGCCGGGCGAGCAAACGATCGCGTGCCGCCAGCTGGTCCTCGTACGAAGGCCACTCGGCGTGCGCGAACATGTGATATTCGGGATGCTCGGTGAAGTATTGGCGATCGCCGCGAATCGTCATCTGCTCCAGTGGCAACCAGGCGTTGCGCGGCTCGCCCTGATGACCGAGCACGACCACTCCTCGCCGCTCCAGCATTTGAAAGATCGGCGTGAAGCGAGCGTCATCCACCATGACGGCGCGGCCATCGGCGTCGCGCTGTTGCATGCCGATGTCCTTCCAGACTTTGACGCCCACGGCGCCTTGCGCCAGATCCTCCTTCAACTGCTGTTCCGTGAGCGAGCGCCACTGTGGCTGCTTGCTGTGAGCCGCATCGAAAGTGGCCACGAAGGAAACGAGATCCGAATACTGCCTGGTGAGCGCAAGGGCATCCGCCCGCTGCTGGATCAGTGGAGGAAAGGTCGAATAGTTGACGTTGATGGTGAGCAGGCGAAATCGATCCGTCTGCGCCCGCTTCATGAACTCGGGCAATGCTCCATGTAGATGAACGTGCGTGTCGATTTTATCGACGCGCGAAAAGTCACCTTCGCCATAGGTCGCCACCCCCGCGGCGGCCGCCACACCTGCGATCAAGCTCGAGCTTACGAGCACCGCGGCGCGAATCATATTTGCACCCCGCTGAGCCGCGCAGCGAAACGCGCGGCGCCGATGTCAGGAGAATATCTCGGAGCGCGATATTCGAATGACGGCGCCGCAATTGCAACGCCCTGCTTGAATGCTTCCAGCAGCAGCGTCGCTCCCTCCAGCACGCTGCCAGTATGGGAGACCGGCATCACCTCATCGTCGGGAACTTGCAAGGACCGTCGTGTCGCCAGCACGCACTCGATCAATTCTGCCGCCGCACGGTGAAAGATCGCGACGGCCTGCGAATCTCCGGCAAGAGCGGCGGCATGCACCAGCGGTGCGAACTGCGCGAACGAACCTCGCGTGTTCGCATCCGTGCCGTACACATGCGCGCACAGATCGAGGTCCAGCGAGAGCGCCAGGCGTTGTCTCACCAGATCGTAGAGCGGGCCTCGTGTAGCACGGCCATCGCTCATGCGCGAGAACAGGTTCATTCCCTCGCGAGCGATCCAGTACGCCGAGCCTTCGTCGCCGATGATTTCGCCCCAACCGCCACTGCGCGCCGTGCGGCCCCGATATTGGCCATACGCCATCGACCCGGTGCCGGCGATTACGCTGATGCCATCGGCGCAGTCCAACGAGCCGGCCCAGCTGCAGACCATGTCGCTGTCACAACGATAACGACTCGTCGCGAGCAGCGCCGAAGGCATGGCATCCAGGCCAGGCGTGGTGGCGCTGTCCTCGCCATAGGACGGCAGCCCGATGAAGGCGTAGGTGAGATCGGCCGGCGTCAGCACTGCCTGAGCGAGAACGGCCCTGATGCCGTCGAGCAATGTTTGCTGAGCGCGAGGGATTCCAATAGCCAGATGACTTGCACTGGGACCGATGTGTCGCGCGCGCACGCGACCTTCGGCATCGATTACCGCGTACGCTGTTTTCGTGCCGCCGCCATCGATACCCAGGAACATCGCCACGCTACTCCCGCCATGGATGTATCGTAACGCCTTGAACGACTCGATTGACGACGCCCGCCGCATTGGGCCGGTCTGGCGTCAGGCCGAGTGCGAGCGACTGAGTCAGCGCATAGGTCTGCGCGACGATGACATACAGCATCGCCAGCTCGAGATCGGACGCCCCAGCTAGGCCTTCGACCTTCACCTGCTCGCCGCCTTTCACCTCGTGCGCAGTGACGGCCAGAATCTCTCCGGCCCGTGCGTCACGTCGCAGCTCGGCCAGCAAATCCTCGTCGTAGGCACGCACATAGGCATCGTTGGACAACAGCAGCACCACCAGCGACCGGTTGTTGATGATGGTCTTCGGCCCATGCCGGAACCCGAGCGTCGACTGACCCAGGGCGACCACTTGTCCGTCCGTCAGTTCGAGCAGCTTCAACGCCGCCTCGGAGGCGAGGCTGCTCAGTTCATTGCTGCCGAGATAGACGACGCGCTGAAACTCCCGGCCCACCAGTCGCTGCGCGAGCGACCACGCTTTCGGCAACAGGGCATCGGCGGCACGACACAACGCCGGCACGGACTGCTCGCGAATGGCGCCAAAGATCAGCCCACCCACCAGCACCATCGAGGTAAAGCTGGACGTCATCGCGAAACCGCGATCGTTGATCGAATCCGGCAACAGCAATACATGAGCACTGCGCAGCTTCGATGCGCGCTTTGCCAACTCACCTTCAGCGTTACAGGTGATGATTAGATGATGAACGTTGCTGACGACGCGCTCGGCCAGCTCCACGGTCGCCACGCTCTCCGGACTGTTCCCCGAGCGGGCGAACGACACCAGCAGCGTGGGCAAGTCGCGTTGCAGATACCGCTGCGGACCGCTGACGATGTTGGTGGTCGCCAGCGACTCGACGCGCCGGCGCAAATGCGCGGAAACGGCCGGCGCCAGGCAATCGCCGATGAAAGACGATGTGCCCGCGCCGGTGAATACGAGGCGGGTCGAGGGGTTCAACAGCAGCGGGACCAGAAAAGCATCGAGCCGGGCGCGCTGGGCCGCGACCAGCTGCGTCACATCCGCCCAGACCGCGGGCTGCTGGGCAATCTCATGAGCGGTCCACTGCGCCCCACGGGTTTCGAGTTGGGCGGCGGTGAAGCCGGGAAGCGTACTTTGCATTAGACGGTGCTCCATCGAGGCTCGCTGGATCCGCAGGCGCGCATGTACGGGCGCAATGCTAACGCAATTCCTTCCTGCACGAGCTCATCGACATCGGGTTTCAACTGACCAGCACGCACGGACTGGTACTGGTGAGGCATATATTGGCTCAACAAGGTGAGCGGGATCGGCGCGCTTCGCAGCCGGGACAGCAGCGACTCACAAGCCTGCTGGATCCGTGCATACGGCCAGTAATAGCGAATGCGATCGCTCAGGCTGAATTGCAGATCCAGCGTCTCGCGCGCCGGGTCATGATAATAACTGCGCCAATGGCGCGGATCACCACGCATGGTTTCGATAGCAACCCGTCGCAGATCGTCGCCGTCGTTGCCTGGCAACTCGTGAGCGATGGCGGCGAGCGACCAAAGCGCTTCGCGCAGCGCATAGGTCGCGCCGGGGCCGACCTTGAGAATTGCGAAATGATCGCGCACCAGCGCCTGCAGATTGCCGGGCGTCTGATAGTCGGTGGAGTGCGCTTCGAAAATGAACTGCGAGTCCATGGCGATATACGAGCTGAGCTCATACGCCTTGGCGGGTGTGTAGTCGATCACTTTGTGATGATCGAACTCGACGCCGGGCTGTACCACCAATGCGATGACGCGAGCCCAGGCCTCTTCGAGGCCGGCCTTGGCGAAGGCTTCGCGATGAGCGGCGATGGTGTCGCCCGCGGCTCGCGGTGTCGTGACGGCCA
>JBEVKA010000556.1:0-3733 GCA_040509855.1 Steroidobacter sp. | reverse complement strand
ATTCACACAGACGGCCGTGTACAACCACTTCGGTCATTCGGTGCGCGCGCTGGCGCTGCCATCGACGGATGAGGTGTTTCACGAGGTCGAGGCAGGCGCCGCGGATTTCGGCGTGGTGCCCATCGAGAATTCGACGGAAGGCGTGGTCAACAACACGCTCGATCGCTTCCTGAATTCGCCGCTGAAGATCTGCGGCGAAGTCGAGCTGCGCATCCATCATTCGCTGATGGGCAACGTGTCGTCGCTCGATCGTATCGTTCGCATCTGCGCGCATCCGCAGGCGCTCGCGCAGTGTCGCGCGTGGCTCGACGATCATTTGCCGGATGTCGAGCGCGTGCCGGTGTCGAGCAATGCCGAAGGCGCGCGTCGCGCGCGTGATGAAAAAGGCACGGCCGCGATCGCCGGCGAAACCGCCGCTGAAATCTACGGCCTGCAGATTCTCGCCGCCGAGATCGAAGATCGCCCGGACAATACGACGCGCTTCTTCGTGCTCGGCCGCAAGCTGTTCTCGCAGAGTGGCGAGGACCGCACGACGCTGCTCGTCTCGGTGGCGCACACGGATTCGTCCGGCGCGCTGTTCCGACTGCTCGAGCCGCTGTCGAAATACGAAGTGAACATGACGCGCATCGAGTCCCGGCCGTCGCACAAGCGCAAATGGGACTATGTATTCTTCATCGACATCGACGGGCATGCCGAAGATGCGCCGGTCGCGAAGGCGCTCGCAGCGCTACAAGAGCGTGCTTCGCTGTTCCGCGTGCTCGGCTCGTACCCGCGGGCGGTATCTGCATGACGACTCCAAGTTATTTCTGTCAGCCGGGCAGCACGATCGGCGGTGAGATCAGCGTGCCGGGCGACAAGTCCGTTTCGCATCGCTCGCTGATGCTCGGAGGCATCGCCGAGGGCACGACCGAAGTGCGCGGCTTCCTCGAGAGCGAAGATTGTCTCGCGACGCTCGCGGCGCTTCGCGCGCTCGGCGTGAACATCGCGCGTTACGGCGGCAATCGAGTGACGATCCAGGGCGTTGGCATGGACGGCTTCAAGGCGCCGGCCGCGCCGCTCGACATGGGCAACGCCGGCACGGCGATGCGCCTGTCGATGGGCCTGCTCGCCGGCCAGAAATTCGAGTCGACGCTGGTTGGCGATGCTTCACTGATGAAGCGGCCGATGGAGCGTGTCGCGAAACCGTTGCGCGAGATGGGCGCGCAGATCACGACGCAGAATGGCTTGCCCCCGGTCGTCATTCACGGCGGGCACAAGCTGCATGCGATCGACTACAACCTGCCGATGGCGAGCGCGCAGGTGAAATCCGCCGTGCTGCTCGCCGGGCTCTACGCGCAGGGACGCACCGCGGTGATCGAGCCGGCGGTCACGCGCGATCACACCGAACGTATGTTGTTGAGCTTTGGTTGTCGCGTCGATGCGGCGCATGGCGAAGTCGTGCTGACACCGCCGGATGAACTCAAAGCCTGTTCACTCGAAGTGCCTGGAGATTTTTCCTCCGCGGCGTTCTTCATGGTCGCCGGCTCCATCAATCCGAAGAAAGATGCTGTGCTCACGATCATGGGTGTCGGTGTGAATCCGACGCGCACCGGTTTGTTAGATATTCTGGCGTTGATGGGCGCGGATCTTCGCGTCGTGAATCATCGCAATGCCGGCGCCGAGCCGGTCGCGGATATCGAAGTGCGTCCGGCGCAGTTGCAGGGCATTCATGTGCCCGAACATCTGGTGCCATTGGCCATCGATGAATTCCCGGTGCTGTTCGTCGCTGCCGCGTGCGCCGAAGGTGAAACTGTGGTGACAGGCGCCGAGGAACTGCGCGTCAAAGAAAGTGATCGCATCGCTGTGATGGCGGAAGGTCTCAAAGCGATGGGCGTGGAATGCGAGGTGCTGAAAGATGGCATTCGCATTCAAGGCAAAGCGGCGGCAGGCACCCAAGTGTTTTCGGGCGGCACCGTCGATAGTCATGGCGACCATCGCATCGCCATGTCATTTTCCGTCGCGAGTTTACGCTCGGCGGCGCCGATCAAAGTTCTGGATGTGGCCAACGTCGCGACATCGTTCCCGGACTTTCCGGGGACCGCCGGCAGCGCCGGCTTGAATGTCAGGGTCAGGGAGGACTGAGTTGCCGATGAGCGAGGCTGCGCGTGTACTGACCATCGATGGACCAAGCGGCTCAGGGAAGGGCACGATCGCGCGACGTGTCGCTGATCAATTGGGCTGGCATTTGTTGGATAGCGGCGCGCTGTACCGGCTGGTGGCCTACGCCGGGCAGCTGAAAGGCTTGTCCCGGGACGATCAAGAGGGGCATGAGCGCGTCGCTCAGCAACTGGATGTCAGATTCGGCCTCGCCCCGGACGGCGGCGAACAAATCTGGCTGGAAGGCCAGGAAGTCAGCCGCGCCATCCGGACCGAACAGGCGGGCGAGGGCGCTTCGCTGGTCGCTGCCATGCCTGCGGTACGGGCTGCTTTGATGGATCGCCAGCGGGCCTTCGCGACGCTTCCAGGCCTGGTGGCCGACGGCCGCGACATGGGCACCGTGGTTTTTCCCACAGCCGCCCTCAAGATATACCTCACAGCCAGCGCCGACGAACGCGCTCGGCGTCGTTATAACCAGTTGAAAGACAAGGGGCTGGATGCTAACCTCGCCGCCCTTTCGCTGGACATCGCCGAGCGTGACCGACGCGACGCAAGCCGCCCGATCGCCCCGCTAAAGCCCGCGGACGACGCGCTGATTGTGGATTCCACTTCGATGACGATTGACGCCGTCCTGGCCCGGGTGCTGGAGCTGGCCGCCGCACGTTTCGGTCGCATCTGACCGCGTCGATCCGGTCGCCGTCTGCAGTTTCACGTGTGTTTGTTTCTGTTGATCGTTTGTTTCTTTTGGCGCTGCGCCGGATTGCGCGGTTCGATTTAACAACCCCTCATCGGATCGGATGCCGATAGGATACAAAGTTAAGGCCCAGCGTGGCCTCGGAAGTACTCATGACCGAAAGTTTTGCGTCGATGTTCGAAGAGAGCCTGGCATCCCAACGGATCAAGCCAGGTGCCATCCTCATGGGCCGCATCGTTGATATCGGGCCCGACGTAGTGCTCGTCAATGCGGGCCTCAAGAGTGAGGCAGTCATCCCGGTCGAACAGTTCAAGAACGACCGTGGCGAAATCGAAGTTCAAGTCGGCGACGATGTCGAAGTCGCTCTCGATAGCGTCGAAGACGGCAATGGCGAAACGCGCCTGTCGCGCGAAAAAGCCAAGCGCGCCCGCACGTGGTCGCGCCTCGAACAGGCGTTCGAGAAGCAGGAAATCGTCAAGGGCATCATCAATGGCCGCGTCAAGGGCGGCTTCACCGTCGAGATCGACTTCGTCCGCGCGTTCCTGCCGGGTTCGCTGGTCGATGTGCGTCCGGTGCGTGATCCCTCGTATCTCGAAGGCAAGACCCTCGAGTTCAAAGTCATCAAGCTGGACCAGAAGCGCAACAACGTCGTGGTGTCCCGCCGCGCCGTGGTCGAGCAGGAATACAGCGCCGAGCGTTCGGAACTTCTGGAGAAGCTGCAGGAAGGCGCGGTCATCAAGGGCACCGTCAAGAACCTCACCGATTACGGTGCGTTCGTGGACCTCGGCGGCATCGACGGCCTGCTGCACATCACCGACATGGCGTGGAAGCGCGTCAAGCATCCGTCCGAAGTGGTCACCGTCGGCGACGAGATCGACGTGCGCATCCTGAAGTTCGATCGCG
>JBEVKA010000555.1:0-8543 GCA_040509855.1 Steroidobacter sp. | reverse complement strand
ACTAAGGAATGATTCGTCGAAACGTCAGATTCACCCGCGGCCCGCACGGGCGACTGATCTTGTTGATTCCGTGCTTCCAGTTGTGCTGAGTCACGCCCTTCATCAGCAGCAGGCTGCCCGATTCGAGCGCGATGTGGACGGGCTTCAGGTCTTTTTTGAATTTATGTTTCAGCGCGAACGTTCGTTGCTCGCCGAGGCTCAGTGACGCGATGGTTGGATTTCTGCCCAGCTCCGGCTCGTCGTCGCTGTGCATGCCCATGCCGTCACGGTGATCTCTGTAGTAGTTCAACAACACGCTATTGAAGGAGGCGTTCGAGAGTGCTTCAACGCGACTTCGTAACGTTGAAAGTAAATCAGTCCACGGCAGCGGCTCGAGCGACAAACCCGAGTAGGTGTAACGAGCGTCAGCATCTCCGAACCACGCGGCCAGGCGCGGTTGCTGATATTCCTTGCCCCACAGATTGATGACCTCGGTGCGCCAGGGGATCTGCTCGATGAGATCTTTCAGGATGAGAGCCGGGTCCGCGCCTAGGTCGACGCGGGCAGCGTAGTAGATCTCGGCGTCGGGGATGTCGAGTAGCTCCAACTCACCATTCGCGAAAAGATCTCGGGTCACGAGAGCGTCCGCATCCGCTACCGATGAATCTTCAATCGTAGGTCCCCGCCGAGAAACTCCGCCAACCTCTCCGCCTCCGCTTCAACAGACGTTCGAGTCGAGCGCGGCAGTTTGTCGAAAGGCTCAACCTCAACCGACAGCACACCGCTTTTCTGCTCATGTTTCCAAACGCCGACCATACGGCCGTTCACCAGCAGCACCGGCGACACCCAACCCTGCTGGCGATAGATGCGCGGATAGTGCTTCGGCTCCATGAATGCAGGCACACGACGTGATGCGCTGATGACCCACTGATCGAACGCAGGCAGCAGACGCACGACTTCGACCGGCTCAGTAGCCGCGAGAGCGGCGACATCCTTTGCAAGCATCCAATATCGTTTGCCATCAATCGCGACTTGCGTGGCTAGATCGCCGAGCGCGGCGAGGCGGCGTTTGGCTTCGCCCTGATTCACGCCCCACCAGCGTGGACCGAGATCGTGAGCGGTTGCGGGTCCATACGTGCCGAGATAACCGGCAGTGAGCGCGTTGAAGGCTTTCTCACTGGCGACCTTCGCTGGCTTCTTCGAAAGCCAAGTCGAAGGATGTGTGAAGCGCGCTTGCGCGCCATCCGGCGGGGCGAAACATAGCGCGCCGAGAAACGAAGCGTGCCTGAGCGACGAGCTCCAGTTGCCGAGCATCGCCTCGACCATCTTGGGAGTCGCGCCGAGCTGCGCGACCGCGGCCGCCAGCTCGGTTCGGTTGAGAGTCTTCCCGCGAAGTGCTTTGTCGATGTATTGAGCGACGGGAAGCGACGCAGGATCCTTCAGCGGCCACGTGCCCGGCTTCCAGATTCCGAGGCCGCCGATCCAAGTCCCCAGATCGGCAGCCGGCAACACGTGCAGTGTCGCCCGCATCGCCCACATCTTGACCAGCGTGCGCTTGGTCCACAGCGCAGCCGCCACATCTGACGGCTGCAATCCATCGATGCGCGCCCACAACGCGAGATCGACGGACGACATCACCTGCGCATGCAGGCCACGCAGTCGATCGACGACATCAACCAATTGCTTGGGCGAGGCGCGTTCGACGAGAAAGTGCCGCCGCAACCGCCACGCCAGTGCCTGCTCCCATGAGATCTGCATGCCGGCATTGTGCCGCAGCCATCGCCAAGACCGAAGCACTACATGCGGAAGATCGACGCTCCTTCGAACCGCCGCCGCCCAAACATCATCATCCCCAACACGCACGCCGCCAGCATCCCCATCGTGCCCGGCTCCGGCACGCTGTGACTCTCCAAGGTCGTGAAGGCGGAGAGCGTATCGAGCGAAGCGGTCATGGCCATCGGCGCCATCACGTTATAAATATTGAACGTGCCGCTCCAGCCCGCGCCGAAGGTGAAAGGATTGCTGAACCAGCTGCCGTCCAGCAGGTAGCCGCTCAGCACGCCGCCGGTGAGGGCCAAGTCCCAGCCATAGACGCTGAAGTCGACGAACTGGTCCAGAAAGAAACCCAGCCCCTGCTCCACATAACCAAACTCGCCGCCGTAGATGTCGAGCGATGCGGACGAAGGGCTGCCGAAGGGCGTGTGCGACATCGAGAACAAATAGTCGCCGGGATCGGTGTTGAATTCGCCGCCATCGATGATTAGGTGCGAGGCTGCGGAGCCTCCATTGGTCAAATCGACACCGCCGTTGATGCTGCCGCCATAAATGCCGCCCGTGATCGCAGTGCCAGTTTGGAATCCGTTGGAGATCGTGCCGCCGGTCATCGTCATGTCGACATAGCCCGACGCGCCCCGGAAGCCGCCGAGGATCGAGCCGCCGGACATGTCGAAGACGTAGTCGTTCAAACCGCCCATTTGCAACTGCCCGGTGACGAGGCCGCCGCGCATGTCGAGGCTCATACTGCCGTTGCTTGGATTGATGATGCTGCCGAGGACGCGCGCGTTGTCTTCCATGCGCATGAAGCCGGCATATCTAACATTGCCGGTCACGCGAGCATTGTCTTCGATATAGAGCCGCGTGATTGCCGTCGATTCCGCTCGCCAGCCGGGTGTAGTGAACTCGTTGACGACGTCACCGATCACCGAAGCTCTGCTGCTGAGACGCACGACCGATCCGTTGCCCGCCATGTTGATGGCGCTTTGACCGGCGGCAGCGAGGATGCGGCCGGGGCCTGTGACCTTGCGATTGCCACGCCTCGTACGAACCGCCGTGTTGAACATGCCGAGGCTCGGATCGTTCACGCCACGCACGATGCCACGGGAATTCACATTTACGATCGCGCTGGCGTGATCGACCAGAACGTTGTCGTAGACGGACGTGTTGATGTTGGACGTGCCCGCCGCGTTGTAGATGATCGTGGCGTCCACCGCCGATGTGTAACACGTCGCCGCCATCACGACGCCGAGGATGGCCGCCTTGGTATGGGTCTCGAACGCGTGCATGAAAACTCCCAGTTCGGACGAAAGCCGTCGTCGGGAGTCTCTTTCGCACGCGTCGCGAGCGCCAAGTGTCCAGAAGTATGCGTGGCCAGTGTGATGAGTTACCTTTCATGCATGGGCCGCAAACCATCGCCTGATAAAGTGCGCGCGCGGATCGCAGCCATCGTGGAAAAACTTCCCGAAGGTCAGGCCGTGCGCATCGGCGAACATATGAGTCTGGAAGTACGCAAGCGCCGCTTCGGTTGGTTCCTGGCTGACCACCACGGCGACGGCCGGCTAGCCCTTAGTTGTAAGGCGCCAGCATTGGTCGCCTCGCAATTGCAGACGTTGGTGCCGAAACAATTTCACGTGCCCAAGTATGTTGGCAGTAAAGGGTGGATCGGATTGTGGCTGGACGTGCCTGACGTCGACTGGGGCCAGGTGGAGTTGTGCCTCATCGAGGCGTATCGAATGGCGGCGCCCAAACGGCTCGCGGCCAGCCTGTAACAAACGCTCAGGGAATTTTCAGTTCCTGCATCGGACCGGCGATCGGCCCGGGCGGGCCATCGCCGCTCCAGATCACGCAACTTTGCGCTCCAGTGATCGGATCGTTTTCGCAACGACTGTAGGAGCCCGGTAACCGCGGGCGTGTTGTGATATCGGGATTCTTGCCGCAGCGGTCGCCGCCCTTGAACACCACGCGGCGATATTCCAACCAGCTCAGGCGCTGATCCTGGTTGCAATCCATGGCGTGAAAATCCCACTCTCGTTGCACCCAATCGGTCTTGTCGTGCAACTCGGCGCGCCATTCCGCGATACTCACATTCCAATTGTGGTCGCGGTCCATCATGTCGAAAAAACTGGAGGGAAGATTGCCCGGCATGCGGCTCCAGAACAGGAAGGCCAGCACTGCAACGACTACACCAAAGGGCAGAAATATACGCATCCCTGCGAAGCCGAAACTACTTCTCCGGCTGCTTCATGGCGCGCTTGGCTTCCTTCGCGCCTTCCTTGACGGCTTCTGCTCCTTCCTTGGCCACCGCCGCGACTTCCTTGCCGACTTTCTTGGCGCCCTGGCCCACTTCGCGAGCGGCCGTGCCGACAGCGCGACCTACTTCACGCGCGCCTTCCTTCAGCGTGGATTCTTCTGCGAGGACCGGCATGGCCACGCCGGCCGCCAGCAACAACGCCGAAACACGTAGCAACTTGATGGACAAACTCATGAGTCATGGCTCCCGTGATGGGATGGCGCACATGTAACCCCACCCGCGGACGCTTGTCCACAGCGGGTGGGGGAATCCGAAACTACGGCGCGCGCCCGAATCTTCTACGCGGCTTGGGGGCCTTCTTGGTCTCGGGCTCCGGCTCGGCGGGGCTTCCGTCCGTCGTCGCAGCGGGTGCCGACGGAGTAACCGGCGCGACTGGCCGACCCACCAATTCCTCCAGCTCTTCGACCAGGGATTTAGCCGGTCCAGCTTCAACCGGTACAGGTGCCGGCGCGCTCTCCTCCACCGCCATCGGTTTGATGCCGAGCTCTTCCAGACGATCGAACACGCGTTTCAACGCCGCTTCCGGATCGCGATAGAAGGCGCTGCCACGAATGCGCACGAATTCCCAACCCAAACGTTCGAGCACTGCTTGTCGCGCGGTGTCCTCGCCGAGACTTTCAGGCGTGCGATAACGATCGCCATCGCATTCGACGGCGAGACGTTTGCCGTCGCTCTCGATCACCATGTCGATGCGGAAGTGGCCGATGCTCATCTGCTGCTTCACGCGGAAGCCCGCGGCGGTGAGCCGTTTCGCGACCTCTCGTTCGAGCGGCGACTCGGGCTCCAGCCGATCGCGATCGGCGCCCGGCGACGCCAGGTTCGGTTGTTGCACATGTTGCAACAACTGGAAACGCAAATCGTCGGTCTTCAAGTCGTGATCCGCGTCGAACGAATACACCACCCACAACTGATCGCGCGCACGGCTGGCGGCAACGTTGTAACGTTTCTTCACCAGCTCATACGCACCTTCGCGCACGGTACGCAGCGCCGCTTCTTCCGGCGCACTATCCACGAGCGACAATAGAATGATGTCGCGCTCGTCGCCCTGGAACTCGGCCGAGATGCCCGCGAGGATGCGGCGCTTCTCCAATTCCACGCTGTCGATGCGTTTGTGGAGCAGCGACTGGATCAGCAACGCCTGCTCCTCCTTCACCATCGAGATCACGCCGATGGTTTTACCTTCGTAGGCCGGATGCCGCGTCATCGCCTTGATGAGCGCCACGATCGCCTCCGCCTCGCGCGTGTTGACGTCGCCGTGACGCGTGCCATCCACCGGATACGGCACGCAAGCCGGTTTGATATGAGTCGAGTTCGCGGCACGCAGCGGCAGGATCTTGCCGTCGTAGGACAACCGATTGCTGAACGCGATGATCTCCGGCACCGAACGGAAATGCTCGACCAGGCGAACCGCGTCGCCAAACGCCTGCCGCCCGATGTCATAGATGGACGACATGGCATCGAACAGATGCGCGTTCGGGAAATCATGCAGCATGGACTTGCGCAGATTCTCCAGCGCCGTCTGTTCTTTGCCCACGCCTAGCGGCGTCACCTGTTCGTGATCGCCCACGATGACGACCTGCCTCGCCATGTACAACGGAATGAGCGCATTGAGATCCGCCTGGCTGGCCTCGTCGACAATCACCAGATCGAAGCGCGTGGCACGCGGGTCGAATGTTTCCGCGACCATCGAGATCGGCATGATCCACACCGGCACCGCTTCGACCGAATGTTTCATCAGCTTGCGGGCTTCGGTGAGCAACGTCTGCCGGCGCTCGGGATGGCGCGTCGACATCAAACGCTTGGCCGTGTCGAGCCAGCCGATCAGTGCCTGCCGAATCGCGTTGTTTCCTTGCAATCGCGCCAGCTGCTGTCCCCACGCGGTGGAATCGATCAGCTCCTGCGTTACTGGCCGCAAGCGATCGCGTGTGCGATCCGCTTCGTATTGCAAGACCTGCGCATCGAGTCGATCGATCTGCACCAGCGTGTCGTGCAGCTGACGATAAATCCACGCCAGTTCCACATCGCCCGGTGGATGACCTTTGTCGTGCGGCGCCTTGCGATCTTGCAGGCGATCTGCCCAACGAGCTGCAACCTCTCGCAGCCGCGCCAGCAGCTCATCACGTTCCACCGTGAGTGGCTTCACCGCCAGCAGTCGTTGCGCATATTCGCGAGCTGCGCGATATCCACTCGCATCGCGAGCTTCAACCGCGGCGAGCATTCGAGAGACACCACCCTCACCAAGGGATTTCGGATCAATCTCACTGACGCGGTTGGCGAGCTGCTCGAACCACTGATTGATCTCGCGCTGTTTGCGACGATCCGACTCGAGCGCCAGCAACGGCGGCAACACTTCCGAAGACAGTCGCTCGACCGTTTGATATTCGGCCAGCGGGCTCGGCTCGCGCGGACTCTGCGCGACCAGCTCGTCGAGCCGCCGGCCCTCACTGCGCAAGTGCTCAGCCAGTGTTCCCCACGTATGAGCGTGCCAGTCGAGGCAATGACGAATCTCATCAGTCAGTGCGCGACACGCGAGCTCCGGCTCCGGCCCCATCGAACGAAACAATGAGTTGATGTGCCCGCCGATGAGCGCGTTCCAGGAGTCCTCGATCTCCAGCCGCCGCACTTCCAGATCGGCCACCATCGCCAGCACATGGAAATGATCGAGGCGCGAAGGCTCGCCGGCCGCGACCGATGCCGACTTCACGAACTGCCGCCATTCCGAACGCGTCGCCATCTGCATGAAACCCAGGCCGCGACCTGCTTCCAGGTGCTGCACGATCTCCTGCGCGATGCGTCGCTGCGTATCCGCCGACATCGACTTGGACAGTTGCGGCCGATGATGGCGTAGCAGCGCGCATTGGGCGTTCGCCTCCGCCGCCTCCTCGATGCCTTGGATCAGTTGTTCCCAAACTTCGCGTTGCGTGCCGCCACTGATGCCGGCCACGATGGCGTACGGTCGCCAAGCCTGACGGCGCCGCAGCTCCGAGAATTCCTCCGCCAGGGTGGCAGCGAGCTCCTGAATCGCAGCGCTGCTGCCGGAGTGCGTCCATCGATGCGTGCCCGAAGACAGGTCCGCCGCCTTGAGACGCTGATATTCCAACGCCAGCGATTCGAACTCGCGCTCCGCCGGCAGCTCGTCCAGGTTGGGCAGCGGACGACGCGCGTCCTGCTCTTCATCCGCCGTGAACAGGGCTCCCAATGCATACAAACGACCGAGTTCGTTGGAGTTGAGTGGCAATGACTCGGCCAACTTCACCGGCCCCGGAATCCACGCATGTTGCGTGCCGTGCGCCTTCACGTATTTGGCCGCGTCGGATGGCGAGAACCGTCGCTCATCGACGGTGATTTCGCGATATTCGTTTTCCAGCGCCTCGCGCAGATCACGCTGCAACACCTTCAGCTCGGTGAGCAACTCTTTACGTCGCCCTCCGAGCCGAGTTGCGCGAGCCGCCAGCGACGCGCTGGTCTCGGTCGTCAATCGTTCGGTGATGGAACCAATGGATGTTTCCAACTGCCGGCGCGCGTCTCCATCGCTGCCCAACACGGCGACACACAACGGACGCAGCACCTCAGGCACTTTGTCACGCAGCACGCGCAACGCCTTCGCGGTCTGCGCCGTGACGAGAATCGACTTGCCCTGCGCGAGTTGATGGCCGATCAAATTCGCGATCGTGTGCGTCTTGCCGGTGCCCGGCGGGCCTTGCACCAGCACCGAGCCACTGTGGCTCAGGCGCTTGATGATCTGGATCTGTTCCTGGTTCGCTTCCTTGCCGAGCAGGACGTCGTCGTCATCGATCGGCGCGGCGAGCACCGGCAGCGTGGCGGTCTCATCGGCTGAAACATTCGACGTCGGACTCTCCCACTCCACCGGCGAGCCGGTGATCTGCACCAGCGCCGGCGCGAATGCTTTGCGCTGATCGATGTCATCGATGATCGCATCGACGGCATTCGCGATGCCGCCAACGCGTTTGCGCAGGATCAGCATCGGATCGCGCCACATGCGTGGCGCATCGGAAGGTTCGTCGGCGACGCGTTCCTTGAACAGGCGACCGCTGGTGGGCGACAGCGTCTGCACCAGGGTCTTCAAATAATTTTCCGTCTCATCGCCGCCCCACGGATGCAGGCCGGCGTTTTCCAGCTCCGCGGTTCGATTGCGCAGCGACGCGGCTGCCGTGTTCTGCAAATCCACGAACAGCGCGCTGTACAGCTCGGTCGGTCGATCAGTCTCGTGGATACTGAACTCAGCGGCGCTGGCGTCGAAGCGCAGCTCGACGCGCTTGAGCATCACCGGATGATCGATGGGCACGCTGCCTTCGATCGACGAAACGGCGCGCCAATTGAGCCGGCCATCCGCGGCCACCAGTTCCAGCAGCTCACCGTCGCGTTCGATGGCGGCATGAATCTCGTCGAACAGCTCGAAAAAGCCCAACGCCTTGCGCGCCGCCAGCTCGGGGACGGCCCATGCCTCGCGCTGAGC
>JBEVKA010000554.1:0-3521 GCA_040509855.1 Steroidobacter sp. | reverse complement strand
AGCCGGGCCGCTCGCGGATCCCGACTTGCTGATTCGCGTCTATCGGGATGCGCGTCTGGCCGAAGTTCAGGCATGCGCGCGTTGGCATCGGCACGCGATGCTGGAATCGTTGCGTTCGCAGCTGGCACGCGATCTCGGCGATCGTTGGCTGCGCAACGTCATGTTGAACAAGTGGCTCGATTATTGCGTCGAGCGCGGCCATCGGTTTTCGAAGTGACCACTGACTAGTCGGAACGCTTTTTCTGACTATTCATTAGTCAGTAGTCACCAGTCACTTCTAATGGACTTCTCCAATCTTCGTCAGCTTCTCTCGGGCGGCGCGCGGCCGGCCGAAGACGAGCGGCTGTTGCAGTTGTATTGGAATCGCGCCGAGCTCAAGAAGGAGCTGACGCGGCTGCAGGACGAGCGCCATCGCCTGCTCGAACAAATCCGCAATCAGGAATCGACGTTCGCGCGCAATCGCGAGCAGATGCTGGCGCTGGAAGAATTCCTGGGCAATCCCGAGAACGGCCCGCACGCGCTGGTTTATTTCCAATTGCGTTCCTTGTGGCGCGCGACGTCGGCGAAAGTCGCACGCTTCGCGCAGCAGCTCAAGCAACAGCAGGCCGATCGCGAGCAGCGGCGTGGCCAACTCGAGTTCGATCGCAATCGTCGGCAGCAGCTCGCCGACTACGAGCGACGCATCGCCGATGCTCGTTCACGCGCCGACATGCTGGAGGCGCAGCTCAAATTGCAACAAGCGAAGTTGGATTCGATGCACGGCTTCTGGAACTACGCAGCTCGCAGGCGTGTGTCCGAGGACATGGAGCGAGAGCGTGCGGAGTGGGACACGGCGGTCATGCAGGTCACCGATCTCAGCGACGATCGTACCGATCTGGAATCCAAGCCCGCGCCTGAGTTTCCCGGCCTTTCCATCGACGGTCGACGTGTCGTCAACACCGCGGTGATTGCCTATGCCCAGCAACTCGTCGTGGCGTTGTCGGCGGCCGGTCTGGCGGTGCTCGCGAAAGAGACGACCACCAAGCGTGTGTTCGATATGAAATATGGCAGCCGTGAGGAATGTGTGCGGCTGATGGCGTTGCTGCGAGAGTCGCTCGCCACCCTCAAGAACGAGAAAGACGATCTGAGTGGATTGAAAGAGCGTACCGATGCGCTGCGCGCTGTGGCTACGTATCGCAGCGATGCAGACACGATCCCGCTGACGGACTCCATCGGCACCTTGCCGATGCCGGCGACGCCCGTATCGGGCCTGGAGGCCGGCAATCGTGCTGGAGTAAACGTACTGGTCGACGACTACTGGGACGTCTACCAAGCCCTGCTGCAATAAAAAAGCCGCCCGTCGATGGTTCGACGGGCGGCTGTCATCGAGTTTTTAGCGAATGTTTGTTACGGCGTTCTGACCGAGTCGCTGCTGCGCTGATTCTCGGACGCAGCTTTCAACCGCGACAGATACAGATTGTTCATGCCGCTCAGGTCCGCGGCGATCTGCACTGTTTCATCCAACACCGCATCGGGCGGCTCGCTGCCGGTCAAATCGGCGAGCTTTGCCACTGGCGGTTGACTGCGAGCGGCGCGACGCTCGTTCTCGCGAGCCAGACGTTCCTTTTCCATCTGCTCGCGCTCAGCGACGCGCGTCTTCAAATTCAACGACAGCTTCTTCTGCGTGCGAACCTTCTCGTAGGAATCCAGATCGGCTAGCAGCGAACGGAAGTCGGCATCGACAGCGATGCGTTCGTCATGCGATTGCTCCAGCGCGGCCACGGCCTGCTGCAGCGGAGCGCCACGACTGAATTCGGCCGGGCGAATGCGATCCCAGGGCAGGGCGCTTTCACGCGTGCTCTCGCCGACTTCTTCGGGGCTGATCGCTGTCGGCATCGAGATGTCCGGCTGCACACCGCGATGCTGAGTGCTCTCACCGGTCACGCGATAGTACTTGCCGATGGTCACGGTCAGCTGGCCGAAGCCCGGATCCGGACCCAGTGCATAACGATCCAGTGGATACAGGTTTTGCACCGAGCCTTTGCCGTAGGTCTGCTGGCCGACGATGATGCCGCGACCATAGTCCTGAATCGCGGCAGCGAAGATCTCGGACGCCGATGCGCTGTAACGATCGACCAGCACGATCATCGGGCCGTCCCACGCAGTGTTCGGCTCCGGATCGTCGAGTACTTCGACGCGACCACCGGTCTCGCGCAGCTGCACGATCGGGCCGCTCGGAATGAACAAGCCTGAGAGCGCGGTCGCTTCAGTCAGATGACCGCCGCCGTTGCCGCGCAGATCCATGATGAGCGCGTCCATGTGTTCGGTCTTCAATTCATCGATCAAACGACGCACGTCGCGAGTGGTGCTGCGATAGTCCTTCGCGCCCGACGACTTGGCTTCGAAGTCCTGATAGAAGCTCGGCACGTTAATCACGCCGACGGTGAGATCACGGTCGCCGCGCTTGATCTTGTGCACTTCCTTCTGGGCCGCCTGCGCGTCCAGCGACACTTTGTTACGAATCAGCTCCAGTGTTTTCTCCGGCGAGCCAGGAGCCGCGCCGGCGGGGAGAATCTGCAGGCGCACGGTCGTTCCAACCTTGCCGCGGATGATCTGCACCACGTCATCGAGACGCCAGCCGATGACGTCGACGGGTTTGCCGCTCTTGCCTTCGCCGACGGCGATGATGCGATCGTTCGCACCGAGCGTGCCGTTGATGGCGGCGGGGCCGCCGGGCAGCACGTTGAGCACGGTGACGTAATCGTCGACGAGCTGCAGCGAGGCGCCGATGCCCTCGTACGACAGACTCATCTGAATGCGGTACTCCTCGGAATTGCGCGGCGAGAAGTAGCTGGAGTGCGGGTCGAAGACATGCGCGAAGGAATTCATGAACACTTCGAAGATGTCGTCGCTGGTGATCTGCTCGGTGCGCTTGACGACGCGCTCGTAGCGCTTCTGCAGGATCTCGCGCGTCTCGGGCCAGGTCTTCTCGGTGAGCATCAGCGACACGGCGTCGTTCTTCACACGGCGGCGCCAGATGTCGTTGAGCTCTTCGGGGCTCTTGGCCCACGGCGCCTTGGCGCGATCGAACTCGAATGACTCATCGACGGTGAAGTCGGGCTCGGTCTTGAGCAGCTCCACCGCGTATTTCACGCGTTCCTTGTTGCGCACCTGGAAGCGATTGAAGATCGCGAACACCGGCTCGAGCTGGCCGCCGACCACGGCGTCGTCGAGCTGATAACGGAAGCGTTCGAATTCGGCGATGTCGGAAGCGAGGAAGTAGCTGCGACCGCCGTCGAGCTGTTCCAGAAACCGGTCCAGCACCAGCGAAGAAACCGGATCGTTGATCGGCGACTGGCGGTAGTGCGAGCGCTCGATCACGTTGCTGACCAGTTTGCTGACGCGCCGTTGGCGCTCGGTGGGCGAGAGATCCTGCGCCGTCGCGGTGGCCACGGCCTTGGCGACTGGCGCCTGGGCAGTGCCAGCGAGCAGCGCGCAGACCACCAGCAGTGCTGGCAGGCTGAAGATCAACGTGGTGCGAC
>JBEVKA010000553.1:0-3136 GCA_040509855.1 Steroidobacter sp. | reverse complement strand
ACGGCGGCGACGTTTCCTCGGAGCATCGGTGGCGGCTTCGCCGTTCTCGCCATTGGCGCTGGCCTCCGGCGGAGCCACGCTCACTGGTTGCACTATTTGCGGCGGCCGTTGTTGTGACGAACTGTTATTGCCGCCGTGACGTCGCTCGTTGCCACGACGACCGCCTTGGCGACTATCTCCACCACGACCACCGCGACCACCACCACCGCCAGGGCGGCCACGACCACCACCGCCGCCACCGAAGTGACGACGCGGAAGAGGCGCGGGAGAAATAATTTCGGGCAACATCTCGCTGGCGACGACCGCGACGGGCAGTTTGCGGCCGATGTACGCCTCGATGTCCGGAAGGGAAATCACGTACTCCTCGCAGCCGAAACTGATCGCGTCACCTTCGGTGCCGGCGCGCGCCGTGCGACCGATTCGATGCACGTAATCTTCCGGGTCCTGCGGCAAGTCATAGTTGAATACATGACTCACATCGGGAATGTGCAGGCCGCGTGAAGCGACGTCAGTGCCGATGAGCACGGCGAGCGTGCCTTCGTGGAAATCACGCAGCATGCGCAAACGTTTGCGTTGAGGCACGTCGCCCGAAATCGCTTCGGCGTTGATGCCATTCTTCTGTAGCAGCCCTTCGATTTCTTCCGCCGCACGCCGCGTGTTCACGAACACCATGCTGCGTCGCGGATCCATATGCTTGAGCAAGCCCACCAGCAAGCGCGGCTTTTCATCATTCGATGGGTAATAGATGACCTGACGCACGCGGTCCACGGTCATCTTGTCGGGCTCGATGCGAACCAGCGTCGGCTCGTTCATGTGTTCGTACGCGAGCTCGAGCACACGATGCGACAGCGTCGCGGAGAACAGCATATTGAGGCGCAGCTGCGGATCGGGCAGACGCCGCAGGATGTAACGAATGTCAGCGATGAAACCCAGATCGAACATTCGATCCGCCTCATCCAGCACCAGCACTTGCACCGAGCGCAGGTCGATCACCCGCTGCTTGACGAAGTCGATGATGCGGCCGGGCGTGCCCATCAGGATGTCCACACCCTGTTCGAGCTGATGCTTTTGTTTTTCGTAATCGACCCCGCCAAAGGCGAGACCGAGCTGCAGGCCGGTGTGCGAGCCAAGTGTCTCGGCGTCGCGATGGATCTGTACCGCCAGCTCGCGCGTTGGAGCAACAATCAACGCCCGCGGAGCATTCAGACTACGACTCGCCAGTGGCGGTTCGCGCATCAGTCGCGCGTACATCGCCACTAGAAATGCCGCGGTTTTTCCCGTTCCCGTCTGCGCTTGTCCGGCGACATCCAGGCCGGCTAGTGCTTGCGGCAAGGTCTGCGCTTGGATCGGTGTGCAGCGTTCGAACGAGGCGTCGGCCAGGCCTTTCTGCAGAGCTTCAGGCAGATGCAGGCTGGAGAAGGACAGCTCGGTTAAGTGCGAATCAGCCATTCGATATGAATTACCTGTTGGGAGTGTGGAGAGGAGCGCTTGCAAATTGGCAGGCGGCCGGTTTTAATAAGCCTCAACGAAGCGGACTCATCCGCACCTGCCCCGACCGGAGCACTGGCTCCAAGCCCCTCGAAGACCTGACCCTTGATGGCCGGACACATCCCGATGTGCCGCCTGCGATACGCGAGAGGGTGCTCAAGGGGATACTCAAGCGGATATCGTACGTAGTCAACGGCAGATCGAGCAGACTGGCTTACATCGAGCACGAGCACCGCTCACACAGTTTTTTCCACGTAACGTTCACGCGCCCTTCGTATGGAGATCAGCGTAAGGCAGCTCAGGCGGCCGAATCAGTAAGTAAGTGCCCCGGCATTGTGCCCGAAGCGGGTACACGCAGTCACCCGGTCATTTCCGCGCCAGCCACGCGGCGCACTCATCGCCGTCAACGATCACCCGTTAGCGAACGCTTCAATCAACCGCCATCCCAAGGCCCCTTTCCACACCACCCCATCCATCCCATTGGAGGAGAGTTTCTGGTGAGCAGCGAGCAGATTGTGCATGTCACCGACGCCAGCTTCGAAGATGACGTCGTCAAAGCCAAGGGCCCGGTCCTGCTGGATTTCTGGGCCGAATGGTGCGGGCCCTGCAAGATGATTGCGCCCATGCTGAACGAGATCGCGACCGAGTACAAAGAGAAGGTCACGATCGCCAAGCTCAATATCGATGAGAATCCCAAGACGCCGCAGCGATTCAATGTGCGCGGCATTCCCACCCTCATACTCTTCAAGAACGGCCAGGTCGAAGGCCAGAAGGTGGGAGCCCTCCGTAAATCTGACCTGGCCGCATTTCTGGACAGCAAACTGTGAGAGGCTATCTCGGTAATCAGGCCCGCAATCGCCCGGGCAACAAGGGTGGCGGCGGCGGTGGCCGCTCCAATAACCGCGGCAACAACGACAACCGCGGTAATCGCGGTGACAATCACCGCGAGCGTGGCCCGCAAGGAGGAGGACCACAACACGACGATCTGCCGCTGGACGATGCGTTCGACGGCGATGACGTTGGCGTAATCTCCCCGGCGGAACTGGCGGCCTCGCGCCAGTCCATGAACCTGACTCAGCTGAAGCTGAAGCCGGTGCCGGAGCTGGTGGAGATCGCGCAGAAGATGGGGCTGGAGAACCTGGCCCGTTCGCGCAAGCAGGACATCATCTTCTCCATCCTCAAGGCGCACGCGCGCAGCGGCGAGGACATCTACGGCGACGGCGTGCTGGAGATCCTGCAGGACGGCTTCGGCTTCCTGCGCTCGGCCGACAGCTCCTATCTCGCTGGTCCCGACGACATCTATGTCAGCCCCAGCCAGATCCGCCGCTTCAACCTGCGCACCGGCGATTCGATCTCCGGCCTGATCCGTCCGCCCAAGGACGGCGAGCGCTACTTTGCGCTGCTCAAGGTCGGCGAGATCAATTTCGATTCGCCCGAAGGCGCCAAGCACAAGGTGCTGTTCGAGAACCTGACGCCGCTGCATCCGACCAAGCGCTTCAAGCTGGAGCGCGGCAACGGTTCGAGCGAGGACCTCACCGCGCGCATCATCGATCTGGTGGCGCCGATCGGCAAAGGTCAGCGCGGCCTCATCATCTCGCCGCCCAAAGCCGGTAAGACGATGCTGCTGCAAAACATCGCCAGTTCGATC
>JBEVKA010000552.1:0-6579 GCA_040509855.1 Steroidobacter sp. | reverse complement strand
AGTTTTGCGGGGAACGAGACGATGTCGCCAAGGCCAGGGCGAATCCGCCCCGGCCTCGATCGACAGACGATCAATGCTGAATGTTCGATTCTTTGGCTTTGTCCTTGCCGCCGGCAGCCGCGGTACCCGCGCCCTGAGTGCCGGCCCCAGGTTGAGTGCGCTGCTGCTCCTGTACGCGCAGGCTGTTCTGGACTTCCTTCACGCCAGAAATTCGCTCGACCAGGATCTCCGCCCAACGTTTGTCATCGCGGCTGTTGACGGTGCCGGAGAGCTGCACTTCACCCTCTTTCACCACGACATCGATATTGGATGCGTCGAGACGATCGTCATCGGCGAGGCAATCGCAAACCTCTTCGCGCACGCGCTCGTCGGAGCGACGATAGCCTTTTGGTCCCCGGCCACGATGTTGACCAGGCTGCTGGTCTTGCGATGAGCCGCTCCATTGATCGCGGCGACCATACTGTTCGCCGTAACCTGTGCCGCCGTAGTTGGTCGCACCATAGTTCCCGAATGCGCGGCCACCGCTCGGCCTGCTGGAGCCTTGGCCATAGCCGACTTCGTCGAAATCGCGCATGCCGTGGCCACCTTCGTTCCAGGTTTCACCTCGGCCGTAGCGGCGCTGTCCTTGGTCGTAGTCGCCTTCGGGACGACCGCCGCGATAACTACCGCCGCTGCCGCCGTAACCTGCGTAGTTGCCCGTGCCACTGCTACTGTAACCACCGTAGTTGGCGTTGCGATCGTATTCGCCGTGAGCTGAGCGATTGCGCCATTGCTCACGTTCGCGACCTGGCCAACCGCCGGTGTCGTTGCCATAGTGATCGCGACCTTCGCGAGCGCGACCGTAGCTGCTCTCGCTGTAACGTCCGCCGCGCTCCTGACCGAACTCTTGATCGTACTCACCTTGGCCATAGCCACGTTCCTGACGGACTCGTTGGCCGTAGCGAGGACCTTCGTCTTCCCTGCCGCCACCGTATCCACCGCGCCCTTCGGCGCCGTAACGGTCGCGTTCCATAGAGTCGTGCGCGCGGCGCGACTCTTCATCCCAATCTTGCTGCTGTCTTGAAGATTGACGCTCGCGATCGCGATTCCAGTCACTTCGGTTGCTGTAAGACATTTCTTTATCTCCTGAGGATCGAAGTTCAGCGCGAACATCGCTGGAGAGACATTGGCGTCACGTGCAGCGAGCAGCGCGCTGGCGTGCCAAATCAATTCCTCATTGGGAGTGGAGTTCCGCCGCGCGCACGACGGCTCGGCGCTTGTAGTCAGCGCTCAACGGGCGTCTACGGCGAAGCCTTACAGCCCTCGCTCAATCGAAGTGGCTTCAATCGAAGGGATGTTTCAGAACGATGGTTTCCAACCGGTCCGGACCGGTGGAAATAATGGAGATCGGCGCCCCCACCAGCACTTCGAGGCGGCGCAGATAGGCCTGGGCATTTTTCGGCAGCTCGTCGAAAGTCTTCACGCCCGCCGTTGTTTCTTTCCAGCCTGGATATTCTTCATAGATCGGCGCACAGATGGACAGCGCGTCGGCGCCGACAGGCAGTAGGTCACGACGCTCACCGCGTACTTTGTAACCAACCGCGACTCGAACTGTATCGAGACCATCGAGCACGTCGAGCTTGGTGATGCACAAGCCGGAGATACCGTTGATCTCTACCGCGCGACGCAGGCTCGCTGCGTCAAACCAGCCGCAGCGACGCGGACGACCGGTGACCGATCCGTATTCATTGCCTCGTACACGCAAGAACTCGCCGACTTCATCGTCGAGTTCGGTCGGGAACGGCCCGCTGCCGACGCGAGTCGCGTAGGCCTTGGCGACGCCGAGCACGTAATGCAACTGCTGCGGTCCGACGCCGACGCCCGCGGACGCCTGGCCGGCGACACAGTTACTGGAAGTCACAAACGGGTACGTGCCGTGATCGATGTCGAGCAGCGCAGCCTGCGCACCTTCGAACAGCAAACGTTTGCCGGCGCGGATCAGCGCGTTCACTTCACCGGAGACGTCGGCCACCATCGGCCGCAGCCGCTCGGCCAGTTGCAATGCTTCGTCCAGCGTCTGCTGGAAATCGATCACCGGCGCCTTGAAGTAATTGCGCAATACGAAGTTGTGATAATCGAGCACTTCGCCCAGCTTGGCGGCGAAGCGTTCGCGAGCAAACAAATCCTGCACGCGGATCGCGCGACGCGCGACTTTGTCTTCGTAAGCCGGGCCGATACCGCGACCGGTAGTGCCGATCTTGGCCGCGCCAGCCGCTTCTTCACGCGCTTTATCGAGCGCGATGTGATGCGGCAGGATCAACGGACAGGCTTCGGAAATGCGCAGGCGTTTCGGCACATCGATGCCGGCCCGCTGCAGCTCGTCCATTTCCTCGAACAACGCCTTCGGCGACAGCACCACGCCGTTGCCGATGAAGCAAGTCACGCTCTCGTGCAGGATGCCGGACGGAATCAGGCGCAGGATGGTCTTGCGGCCGTTGATGACCAGCGTGTGACCGGCGTTGTGGCCGCCTTGGAAGCGCACCACGCCGCCGACGCGGTTGGTCAGCAGATCAACGATCTTGCCCTTGCCCTCATCGCCCCATTGGGCGCCGATGACGACGACATTGCGATGACTACTCATGAGGTGTGGGCTCGAGGGAACGTCAGGAACGGACGAAATACAGTAGCGTAAGACCGAGGCACATGCTCACCAGGCCCAGCAGACGCAGCTGACGGTCGGCGAAATTGGTCAGCGACAGCATCAGCCGCTTCACCCCCTGCGGGTTGAGAAACGGCATGACACCTTCCAGCACCAGATACAGCGCCAGCGCTGCGAACAAGTCCGACCAGTTCATCGCGGCGTCAGCGCCGGTTGGAACGGTTCAGATACTTGAAGAACTCGCTGTCGGGAGAAATCACCAGCACGTCGTTGTCGGTGCCGATGGCTTCACGGTACGCCTGCAGGCTGCGATGGAACGAGTAGAACTCGGCATTGCGGTTGTAGGCGCGGGCATAGGTTTCCGCCGACTTCGCATCGCCTTCGCCCTTGATGATTTCGGACTCGCGATAGGCCTCGGCGAGAATTTCCTGGCGCTGACGATCGGCTTCGGAACGCAATTTCTCCGCGCTCTCCTCGCCTTCCGCGCGCAGCCGCTTGGCCTGTCGGTCGAAGTCCTGGCGCATGCGGCTGAACACCGACTCGCTGACTTCTTCGGGCAGGTCGATCTTTTTTACGCGCACGTCCACCAGCTGCAGACCGAGGCCACGGGTGCTCTCTTCCGCCAGCTTGAGGATTTCGCCCGTGAACTCGGCGCGCTCGGCGGCCACCACCTGTTGAATGGTGCGGCGGGCGATCACGCCCTTGATGCCGTCCTTGACGATACTGCCGAGGCGACCCGCCGCGATCTCGCGATCGCCACCCGCGGTGGCCTGGTAGTAGGTGCCCACATCGGAGATGCGCCACTTGATGTAGAAGTCGATACGCAGGATCTTGCCTTCGCTGGTCAGGAACTGCTCCGACGGATAATTCTTGGTGTCGATGCGACGCTCGAACTTCCGGATGTTGTTGACCATCGGCACCATGAAATGCAGGCCCGGCGCGTAGTCGGAACGGACGATCTCGCCGAAACGGAATTTGATCGCGAGGTCAGTCTCGCGCACGGTGAAGGTCGACATGGCGAGCGTGAACGCCACTACGGCCGCCAGGATGAGAATCAGAAATCCACGGCTGGCCATTAGCGGGTCCCTCGGGTGCGACGATCGCCGGCGACGCTGGTCGCGTCGGCGGAATCGGAGCTTTCCACGGTCATGCTCGGTTCGGACGTGCTCACGCGCGGCACGCGGCGGCTCTGTTCGAGCAGCTTGTCGATGGGCAAGTAGATGAGATTGCCGTTACCGCCGCCCTGAGTGTCCAGCACGACTTTCTTGCTCGACGCGAGCACCCGCTCGATCGTTTCCAGATACAAACGTTCGCGCGTCACGCCCGGCGCACGTTCGTATTCTTCCAACAGCGCGATGAAGCGATTGGCTTCACCCTCGGCGTTCGCGATCTTGCGAGTGCGATAGGCCTGCGCTTCCTGCACCTGGCGCACAGCGGCGCCGCGGGCGCGGGGAATCAAATCGTTCGAATAGGCTTGCGCGGCAAGCGACAAGCGGTCGCGATCTTCGCGAGCCTTGATCGCGTCCTGCTGAGCGGGCGCGACTTCGTTAGGCACCTTCACATCCTGCAGGTTGACCGCCGTCACTTCGAGACCGACCTTGTAAGCATCCAGCGTGCGCTGGATCAGTTCCTTGGTCTTGGCCACGATTTCCTGGCGACCCGACTCGAGCACGCCGTCGAGCTTGCTGCGACCGATGATTTCGCGGATCGCACTCTCGCTCACTTCCTTGAGCGTGTCCTCGGGACGCGAAACGTTGAAGGCATAGTCCAGCGGGCTGGCGCGCCGGAACTGCACTTCCATGTTGATGTCGACCATGTTCTCGTCCGACGTCAGCATGCGAGTCTGCTCGCTGAAGCTTTCGATGGACTGAATGTTGACGATCTGTTTGGTTTCGATCGGCCATGGCAGATGCCAGCGCAGGCCCGGCATGGTGGTCGCGACGTGTTTGCCGAAACGCAGGATCACGCCGCGCTCGGCGGCGTCGACGGTGTACAGACCGCTGAACGCCCAGATCGCGGCCAGCACCACGATGATGGTGCTGATGCCGAAACCTCGCCCAGGGCCAGCGCCACCCGCCGTGCGATTACCGCCGCCGGAGCCGCCGAACAGGCCGGCGAGCCGACGCTGCAGGTTACGCAGGACTTCATCCAGATCAGGCGGTCCTTGCTCGGGCTTGTTGCCGCCCCCCCAGGGGTTGCGCTTGCCTCCGGAATTGCCGCCGGGTTCGTTCCACGCCATGTTGGATTGCTTTGACTTTGGGCTGCGAAGAGGAATTTCGGCGCGCGGGCGCCGTCGGTCCGTATAGGTTATCGGGCTGAGGGGCTCGAAACGCGCGATTTTAGGAATGGCTCGGGGTGGGCACAAGCTTTAGCGTCAGCCGAGAGCTCCGGCAGCCCCTCGGAACGGCATAAATGCTCGAACGCGCGCCTGGGCATGGAAACTTCGAGGTCGACGTCGCCGCTCGGCAACGAATGCTCCGCCAGCACGGCCCCGGCGGCAAAAAAGCGCGCCCGGGCGCGGCCCTCCTCGGGTTTGAGCACGATGTGCCGATGAACCAGCTCCGGTCCGAGGAACTCGCCAACCGCGTCCGTCAGCAACTGCATGCCGTCGCCTGACTGCGCGGACAACCATACTCTGCGCACCGAGCCCTGCTCACCGCGCTCTACATGCGCCGGTTCGCCGATCAAATCGGCTTTGTTGAAGACCTCGATCTGCGGCAAGTCGCCCGCGCCGACTTCGCTCAATACCTGATTGACCTGCGCGATGCGCTCGCCGCGATTCGGGTCGGCGGCGTCGATCACATGTAACAGCAACGTCGATTCGCGCGCTTCCTGCAACGTCGAGCGGAACGCGGCCACCAATTCGTGCGGCAAGTCCCGAACGAATCCGACGGTATCGGCAAGCAACGCAAAGCGCGCGTCGGGCAGCTCCCAGCGTCGCACCGTAGGATCTAGCGTCGCAAACAGCTGGTCCGCCGCGTACGCGCCCGCGCCAGTGAGCTTGTTGAACAGCGTGGACTTGCCGGCGTTGGTGTAGCCGACCAGCGCGACCGTGGGAATTTCAGCTCGCTTGCGCTCGCGCCGCGTGGTCTCACGCTGCGTGATTACTTTATCGAGGCGGGAATTCAGCGTCTTGATGCGCGTGGCGAGCAGGCGGCGGTCGGTTTCTAGCTGCGTTTCGCCGGGACCGCGCAAGCCGATACCACCCTTCTGACGCTCCAGGTGGGTCCAGCCTCGCACCAGCCGAGTGGCCAGATGCTTGAGCTGCGCGAGCTCGACTTGTAACTGACCTTCGAAGCTGCGGGCGCGCTGCGCGAAGATGTCGAGGATCAGACCGGTACGGTCCAGCACTCGACATTGCATCAACGCTTCGAGATTGCGCTCCTGACTGGGCGACAGGGCGTGATCGAACAGCACCAGATCCGCGCCCAGCTCTTTGACCTTGGCCTGGATCTCTTCGGCCTTGCCGCTGCCGATATACAAGCGCGGATCCGGCACCTTGCGGGTGCCGGTAACCACGGCGAGCACGTCGGCGCCGGCGGAACGCGCCAGCGCCTCGAACTCACTCAGCTCATCTTTACCGGGAGGACCTCCCAGTCCGATGCGGACCAGGAGCGCGCGTTCGCCGCTGCGGGGACGCTCAAACAACAACGAACTCCACGGGCGACTGCCTCACTCGCTGGCCACGACCGACTCCGCGCCTTCTTCCTCGCTCGTCGGCAGGCGGATGGCCCGTGCCGGAACGACCGTTGAAATCGCGTGTTTGTAGACCATCTGGCTGACACTGTTCTTCAGCAAGACGACGAACTGATCGAATGAGTCGATCTGACCTTGTAATTTGATACCGTTCACCAGGTAAATGGAGACCGGGACGCGCTCCTTGCGCAATGTGTTCAGGAACGGATCCTGTAATGATTGCCCTCTGGCCATCATTTATCTCC
>JBEVKA010000551.1:0-6735 GCA_040509855.1 Steroidobacter sp. | reverse complement strand
CCACCTTGAGCACCAGCGCTTTGTCATAACGATCGGCCAGCTGGCCGGCCAGGCCGGAGAACAGTACGAACGGCAAGATGAACAGGCCCGCGGCCACGTTGGTCAGCAGCTCGGGCGGCAGGGTGGTGTAGCTCGCGGCCTGGTAGGTCGCCAGGATCACCAGGACGTTCTGGTAGACGTTGTCGTTGATGGCGCCCAGCGCCTGGGCGCCGAAAAAGGGCAGAAACCGTCGCTGGCCCAGGAGCTTGAATTGAGATGGCGGGGCGGTTAGTTGGTCTGGTTGTCGTGCCATGCGGCGGCCATCGTACAACCCGACCCCACGCAGGGGAACTTCCGGCCGGCAGGGGCGTCCAAATCCGCGACCCTTGTGTTTCCTCGATCCCCCTCAAAGCCCGCCGCATGGTGGGCTTTTTTATTGCCTGGAGCCGGGCCCAAGCATTGCGCCGGGCGCGCGGATCCACATACTGACCGGATGCCCAGTATCACCCCGCTCAACAGAGCCCTGATCCTCATCAACGTCCTCGTGTTCGGCCTGCAATACCTGGTGGGCGGAATCATCGACGTGTATTTCGCGCTGTGGCCGCCGCAGGCCGCGCAGTTCGGCTATCCCCCGTTCCAGGTGTGGCAGCTGCTGACTTACGGCTTCATGCACGGCAGTGTCGCGCACCTGTTCTTCAACATGTTCGCGCTGTGGATGTTCGGCTCGGACATCGAGCGGCTGTTCGGCTCCAAGCGCTATCTCATTTATTACCTGATGTGCGTGATCGGCGCGGCGGCGATGCATCTCATCGTCGTGACCGCCGCGGGTCGTCCGCCGTCACCGATGGTGGGTGCGTCTGGCGGCGTGTTCGGTCTGTTGCTCGCGTTCGGCATGGCGTTCCCACGCCGCACACTGATGCTGATCTTTCCGCCGATCCCGATGCCGGCGTGGTTGTTCGTCACGCTGTACGGCGTCTTCGAGCTGGTGATGGGCGTGACTCAAACCGCTTCGGGCGTCGCGCACTTCGCGCATCTCGGCGGCATGGCGACCGGCTTCGTGATGATTCGTTACTGGCAGGCGCAGCGTCGACGGCCACGCTGAGGGAAGGTGAAGGCCGCGTCGAAAAATGACGCGGCCTTCTTTGCATGGATCAGGCCTTGATGAAATCCAGCAGGTCCTTGTTGAGCTGCTCCTTGTGCGTGTCGGTGATTCCGTGCGGCGCGCCTTTATAAACTTTGAGCGTCGCATTCTTCACCAGCTTCGCCGAGATGAGCGCAGCGGTGCCGATGGGCACCACTTGATCGTCGTCGCCGTGCACGATCAGCGTCGGCACGTCGAACTTTTTCAAGTCCTCGGTGAAGTCGGTTTCCGAAAACGCTTTGATGCAATCGTAGGCGTTCTTGTGGCCAGCCAGCATGCCTTGCAGCCAGAACGAGTCCTGCATGCCTTGTGACTTCTTCGCGCCCGGACGATTGAAACCGAAGAACGGGCCCGCTGCGAGATCCTTGTACAGCTGCGAGCGATCGGCGAGCGAGCCGGCGCGCAGCCCGTTGAAAACGTCGATCGGTGTGCCGCCAGGATTGGCGGGTGTTTTCACCATCAACGGCGGCACCGCTGAGATCAATGCGGCCTTGGCGAGACGCTTGGTGCCGTGTCGGCCGATGTAACGTGCGACTTCGCCGCCGCCGGTGGAGAAACCGATGAGCACGGCGTTCTTCACATCCAATGCGTCCAGCAGTGTGGCGAGATCGTCCGCGTAAGTATTCATCTCGTTGCCGTTCCAAGGCTGGCTCGAACGTCCATGTCCGCGGCGATCGTGAGCGATCGCGCGAAAGCCATTCGACGCGACGTGCAGCATCTGCGCTTCCCAGCTGTCGGAGCACAACGGCCAGCCGTGACTGAACACGACGGGTTGTCCCGAGCCCCAGTCCTTGTAATAGATCGTCGTGCCGTCCTTGGTGGTGACGGTGCTCGATGTCTTCGCGCCCGCGCCCGGCGAGGAATTGCTCGCGGAGTTTGCAGAAGTCGCGACTAGGCCGCCGGTGGCTGCAATGCCCGCGGCTCCCATGACGATGCTGCGACGTGACGCGCTGAGTTGTTCTGAAGAAGGTGTGTCCATGATTCGCCCTGCGTTGGAAAGAGTGCGCCGGACTTTGCCGGGTGACGCACGGGCGAGTATTGAAATTCAGTGCGTGGAATGGGACCAGCGTGCTGTTTTTTAGTTGTACGAGAAGACGCTGAAAACAAAACGCCCCGCGCGAGGCGGGGCGTTTCGTGCATAGGATGCGTTAACGATCAGGGTTGATCGGGCACCGAGTAGTTGAGTTCGCTCGGCACCAGCAACCACGAGCCAGCGGTCAGCGCGGGGCTGCTCAAGTACGTCTGCAACGCGGCTGCCGCTTGCGTGGCGTTCGTTCCATACAGCGCCAGCGTGATGCTCGCCCAGCTGTCGCCGCTCTGGACGACGTAGTACGTCGGCACGTCCGGAGTCACCACCAGCGTCATCGGCAGTCCCTGCAGGTGCAGGCCGGCGGTCAGCGTCGGGTTGGACAGCGCGGTTCGCAGCGCGTCGCCCGCTTCATCCGAGTCTTCGCCATACAGCGTGGCCGCGACCGAGCGCCAGGTGGCGCCACTCGGGACCAGGAAGTAAGGCGTCGCGTTGGACACAGCAGCGTGCACGAAGTCACCCTGGATCCAGACCACCGTCGCGTTGTTATCGGCGTCGATGGCGGAGGCCAGTTCGCCAGTGCGCTGCTCTTCCGTATCGATCAGCGTCGCCGAACCCCACACGCCATTGCCCAGGCGCGCGGCGTAGACGTCGGGCTGATCGTTCTCCTGCACCCAGGCAACCACACCCGAGCCATCGACCAGGCTCACGGTGACGTTGCGATCGATGCTCGCGGAGTTCGCGCTGTTTTCCAGCGCCACCGCCGAGCCCCACGCCTGAGTCGTCACATCGTAGTAGCGGGCGTATGCGGAGATGGTCGTGCCATCGTGCTCCAGCCACGCCGCGAGCGCGTTGCCCGCGTCGTCGACGGCGATCTCGCCGTTCCATGCGCCGAAGTCGCCGACATGCAGTTGCACCTGCGCGCCCCACTGACCGGTCGTCACATTGAAGCGGCGGGCATACGCGCCACCACCCCACAGCGCGAAGCCGTTGCCCTGCGCGTCGAAGGCGATGCGAGGCATGCGATCGCCATCGCCGTCAATCGCCGTGACTGCGCCGTAGGCCTGCGCGGTGTTGTCCCAGCGACGCACGTTGATGCGGCTCTCGCCATCGCTCGGCGAGAACTGACGCCAGATCACCGTCGCGTTGCCGGTCGCGTCGATGGCGACGTTGGGCTGCTCCGCTTCTTCAGTGCTGGTGTCGATCACGACCGGCGCGGTCCAGGAACCGCTGACCAGACGCGACAGATAAACATTGTTCTCAGTGCCATTGGACTGCAGCCACGCGACTGCCGCGTGCGCTCCAGCCTTGGCCGCTGAGGAACCTTCGGATGAGAGACTGACTTCGAAGTTGGATGTTTCCAGCAGCGCTGCCGCGGTCCACGCGTTGGTGCTCGCAGTGAAGCTGCTGACATACATCGACTCGGCGACGCCATTGCTCTGCGTCCACGAAACGACTGCGTTGCCGGTAGCACGATCGAGCGACAGGCGCGGCGTGTGCGCGTCGTTTGCATTCGTATCCAGCGCAATCGGTTCCGCCCAGACGGCAGTGCTCGCGATATAGCGGGACGCCTTGACGTCGCTACCCTGCACCCACACAGCGATGCCATTGCCGTTCTGGTCGAAGGCGACGTGCGGGCTGAAGGCTTCGCTGAATTCGGTCTGCAGGACCTGCGACGGCGACCAGCTGTCCAACGGCACGGTCAGCAGGCTGGTGTTGAGCGGGTGAGTCGTCGTTGCCGTCGTGTTCACCAGGTCCCAATCCAGCGGCGCGCTATACGAGCCGGAAGTCACATAGTTGAACGTGGTCGGCACGACCAGCTGCAGGCCCGTGCCCAGCGTGGGATTGCCCAACAGCGTGCGCAGCTGATTGATCGCGGCGACATCGGTCACGCCGTACACCGTCTGCGCGACGTGCGACCACGTGTCGGTCGCGAGCACCGTGTAGTACCCCGGCACCGTCGTCGTGACGCTGAGCGTCGGCGGCAGGCCATTGAGAATCGCGCCCGGAGTGAGCGTGATGCCGCCGAGCGCGGCTTGCAGAGCATTGCCGCCTGCAACGGAGTTCACGCCGTAGAGCGTGTTCGCCAACGATTGCCACGTGGCGCCGTTCGGAATGATGAAGTTCGAGCTCAGGTAGCGAGCTTGATACACGGACGGGGCACCGCCGTCGCCCTGCACCCACAACACAGCGGCGTTGCCAGCAGCATTGATCGTGGAGGCAAGCTCGTCCGCGTGTTCTTCGCGAGTCTCGAGCAGCGTGATCGGCCCCCACACGTTGTCGTTGAGTTTGCGCGCGTAGACGTTGTCGCGATCCTGGCCGACAGCCTTCTGGACCCACGCGACCACGGCTTCGTTGCCGATCATCGACACGACCGGATGCTTGTCGGTGTTCGCCGGCGCATCGCTGTTTTCCATCAGCTCGGGCGCGCCCCAGCTGGCAGTGGCCGCGCTGTAGCGATTCACATAAACGGCTGTGTCGGCGCCGGCGAGTTGCACCCAGACCACCATCGCGTTGCCGTTCTCATCGACGGCCAGCTCGCCTGAGAGGGGCTCGGCAGTGTTGTCATCCAGCGCGACCTGCGGGCTCCACAGGTTGGTCGCTACGTCGTAGCGGCGCGAGAAGATGCCGCCGCCGCGATAGATCACGAAGGCATTGCCCGCGGCGTCCATCGCGAGGCGGTTTTGACGATCGCCTTCGCCGTCCAATTGAATGGTCGGGCCGAACGCTTGCGTGCTGTTGTCCCAGCGACGCGCGTGAATACGAAAGTCGCCATCCATCTGACGCCACGTCACGATGGTGTTGCCGCTCGAATCGATCGCGACTTCAGGATGCAGGCCAGGCTGAGTGTTAGTGTTGCTGTCGACCACGGCCGGTGCTGTCCAGGAGCCACTGACCAGGCGCGACAGATAAATGTTGATGACTGCGCCTTCGGTCTGGCGCCACGCGATCGCTGCCTGGCTACCGACCATCGAGATTTCCAGCGTTTCCGCATTCGGCACTACGCCGCTGGCGTTCTCCAGCAATTGCGCCGCGCTCCATGTGTTGGTCGCGATGTCGAAACGGCTGACATAGACCGAGGGAGCGGTGCCATCACTCTGCACCCAGGCAGCAATGGCGTTGCCGCTCTGGCGATCCACCGCGATGCGCGGCTGCACGACTTCGTCGCCGCGTGTGTCGAGATTGATCGGAGCGGACCAGGTCGCCGTGCCGGCGTTGTAACGACTGACGGAGAAGTCGAAGCGCTGCGACCAGACCGCGAAGCCGTTACCTGAAGCGTCGAACGCGACGCGAGGGCTTCCGGCTCTCTGCCCATTGTTCTCGAGTAGCGCCGCAGGCTCCCAACCGCCTTGGCCCACCGCCGCCTGATTGAGGTTGTAAACAGTGGTGCGCGTGCTGGTCAGCACCGCGGGGTTGGCGGTGGCCGTTGCCGGGTCACCGATCGCCTGCGTCGGCGGATTCAGCGTGCCGGGGTTGCTGCCGCCACCGGGCGTCGACGGATTGGTCGGCGTGGAAGGATTCGTCGGTGTTGACGGATTCGTGGGTGTGGTCGGCGTCGTGCCCACGCCGCCGCCGGGAGTCGTAGATGAAGGCGCGGCGTTTTCGGTGACGCTCACCTTGCCGCAGCCGCTGGCGCCGAGCAGTGCCAGTACCGACACGCTCAGCAATTTCGAACCGATTCCGTCAATGCCCCTAGCCATTTGCCTTCGCCTCTCCGGTAGCCCGCGCTCATTGCACGCGGGAGTTTCGTTATCGATCGGTGGTGTTATAGGTCAGTCATTCGCGCGGTCCAATAGACTCTATGGTCTACGTACCGCACACATTGGATGTGAGTGTTCGATTTCTTTACACATCGGTCGTGATGCCGATGTTTGCTGCGCGTGTCGACTCGCTCGTCGAGGACCAAAATGCGCCGCGTGCTCACATGTGCATCGAAACACAAAATTACCTTGCTGCAAATGGATTGACTTCACAAAGCAGCGTGGGCTTCTGTAAGCGTTGCTGACACTCGTGCGAGCAGCGTCGACCACGTTTACAAACCCTTCATTTCCAGTGTCAGAACCGCTCGTGTCGGTTCGCATCAACGCGCGGCGCCGGATGAAGTTCGAAGCGAGCTTGAACAAATTTCATGAACGGCTGTGTCCGCGAATGACCAACAGTTCGATGGGCTGGCGAAGTGGATTCCGGCGCGCCTAAAGATAATCTGGCTATGTTCAATCGGGCCGCGCGGTAGGAGTCCGTGTCGAAAGGTATTACGGAAACGGACATCGTCGCAGCGAAGGAGCTGTCGACGGTCGCCATCAGCTGGCACATCAAACGTTCGATCGAACGCTACCTGCGCGAGACCAGCGACGATCCGCGAGGTCAGTTGCCCTTCAAGCTCGAAGTGTTCCGAAATGGCGACATCACGAAGCGATGGAGCCTGGAAGAAGTGCGATTACGCAGCGAAGCGCGTGTGTGACGAAATTTGTCATGCGACGCGGCTCCAGTCGAGTTTTGTCAACGAATGGGGCAACGGGAAGACATGCTTTGGGAGACCCGCATGAAGAGCTTCGGCGCAACGATGATGATGGTCGCGGCCACCGCA
>JBEVKA010000550.1:0-3727 GCA_040509855.1 Steroidobacter sp. | reverse complement strand
AGTCAGGTTGCCGCGTGATGTCTTTCGATCGCGCTCAAACCCGCACTCAGCCTGGGTTCATGAAAGCTTGTGCCGCGGCGAACTTTCGCGCGGTTCGTCAGTCTATTGAGGCAGTCGTTCGTTGGCAGGGGGCGCGCCCTTGACGACGAGCACACCGACACCGACGCCGGATGACACTGACCTCGAACTGGTACGCCGTGTGCAGGCGGGTGATCAGACTGCGTTCAATTTGTTGGTGCTGAAATATCAGCACCGGGTGCTGAAGCTGGTCGGGCGTTTCGTCAACGACCAGGCTGAAGCCGAGGATGTCGCTCAGGAAGCGTTCCTCAAAGCTTATCGGGCACTGGCTTCGTTCCGTGGTGACAGTGCGTTCTACACCTGGTTGTATCGGATCGCGATCAACACGGCCAAGAACGCGTTGGTGTCGCAGCGGCGCCGGCCGGTGGACTTCGATCTGGATTTGCAGGACCCGGACCAGTACGAGCGGCAAGCCAAGTTGAAGGAAGCGGATACTCCCGAGGGAGTATTGCTGACTGACGAGATTCGCGCCGTCGTCGAGCAGGCGATGGCGGAGCTCCCGGAAGATTTGCGGACCGCTATCGTGTTGCGCGAGTTGGAAGGGCTGTCGTACGAGGAGATTGCCGAGGCGATGGATTGTCCGGTGGGTACCGTGAGGTCACGAATTTTTCGGGCCCGCGAAGCCATCGACAAGAAGCTCAAGCCGTTGCTGGATTGAGTTCGCGATTGAAACCGCGTTGAGATTGAATTGAACTGAGGATTGCTGGCAATGTTGGTGCAAGTGACCCTGGTGGTCTCGGTGGACGCATGAAGGAAGCCGTGAACGAACAGCTTTCCGCTTGTCTTGACGGCGCGCTGCCGTCAGCTGAACTCGATCTGCTGTTGAAGCGGGTGGGCAAAGAGGCGGAGCTACGCGATGCCATCGGGCGCTACTCGCTGATTGGCGAGGCAATGCGCGCCGAGCGTCCTGCTGTGGCCTCGCGCGACTTCGCCAGCCGCGTCATGGTTGCCGTCGCTGCCGAAGCGGCACCTGCTCAAACCCAACACATTCCAACGGTGCGCCGAGCACCTGCCTACTCGCGTTATTTGCGCCCCGTCGTCGGAATGGCGATTGCGGCTGGTGTCGCGGCCGTTGCGATTCTGAGCGCGCAGCCCACCGGTCAATCCGATTTGCCTGCGGGTCAGCAGCAGCTCGTAGCGGCCAGTGCGCCGGTCGAGGAAGCGGCTGTGGTCAGCGATCAGGATGCAAGCTATGTCGTGCCGACCAACACGACCAGCTCCGGCTTCATCCCGGCAACGCGATTGACCAACTACGTGGTCGCGCACAGTGAGTATTCTTCGCCGCTCGGACGCCGCTCGGTGCTCAGCGGTGTGCTGGCGGACGACGACAATGAAGTCGCCGTCGAGGAAGAAGAAACACCGGTGCAGATTTCGATCAGCGATGACGGTGCTCCGGTACGTTGATGGCTGCTTCGCGCGCATCTAACTCTGTGTTCAGATCCATTCGACCCCTCACTCTGTTCGCCGCGACTCTCGCGGCGTTCGCATCGGCGCACGCCGGTGATCGTGAAGCTCGCCAGTGGCTGGAGCGCATGTCCGAAGCGCTGGCGACGCGCAACTACGAAGGTCGTTTCTTTCATCTTCACGATTCGCGATCGGAATCGATGCGGATTTTTCATCGCGTCGATAACAAGGGCAGGGTGACGGAGCGGCTCGTATCGCTCGACGGCAGCGGCCGCGAGATCGTTCGCAACCAGAGTGAAGTAACGTTCTATATGCCGGACCGTCGCACGGTGCTCGTAGAAAAGCGCACCGACGACAGCACGCTGCTGGCAGCAGTGCCCGCTTATAACGAACAGCTCGAAGCTCACTACAGCATCGAGCGCGGCCCGTTCACCAAAGCGCTCGGCCGTCGCACGCACGTCATCATGGTTCAGCCGCGCGATCAATTCCGCTACGGCTACAAGCTGTGGCTGGACGACGAAACGGCGATGCCGCTGAAGTCACAACTGTGTGATCGCACCGGCAAGGTCATCGAACAGATCCTGTTCGCTGAACTCAACTTCCGCGACCGCATTCCAGCCGACGATCTGAAGCCCTCCATCACCGGCGAAGGTTTTCGCTGGGTGCGCCAGGATGTGCAGCAGCCGCGCGTGGCTGGGCAGATCGGCGGTTGGGGTGTGATTCGCCTGCCTGCGGGCTTTCGCTTGACGGCGTGGCGCATGCAAATTATCGCGGGCTCCAGCGTCCCGGTTCAGCACCTGGTGTATTCCGATGGCCTGGCGTCAGTCTCGGTGTTCATCGAGCCGGCCGACCCGGCAGCGCAGCCCATGAAAGGCCTGGCGCAGGTCGGGACCGCCTTTGCTTATTCGCGCGCGTTGGATGGTCACCAGGTCACGGCTGTAGGTGAAGTTCCGCCCGTTACCGTCGAGGCCATCGCCTCGGGTGTTACCAAAGAAGATGGCGCTCAGGCACCAGATCGCCCGACGCCCGTCGCGCCCGGCACTGGGCCGTCCACAGCCAGTGGCGCGCCCGGCTCGCATCAGCCCGGCCCACCGCCGCCCAAGCAGTAGTTTCTCGGCCCGTCGCTTGGAATGGGTTGTCCTCAGTCGGCCGGATTGCAGCCTGTGCCACGAGTTTCTGGCTGAATTCGCCGACCTTTTGAGTGCCGAGGACGCGGCTGGAGTGAAGGTCGTCGACGTCGACCAGGATCCGGCGCTGGCACGCAAATACGGGCAACGGATCCCGGTGCTGCTGGCCGACGGCGAGTTCGTTTGTGATTACCGCCTCGACCGGGAACGCGTACTTCTGCACATCGGCCGCTGACGCGCGGCGCTATCCAGCGCCAACCCCGCTATAATCCGCCGCCGCTGACCCACCCGGTCGGCCTTGAACGGCATTCTGATGAAGCTGATCCGCAACTTTTCCATCATCGCGCACGTCGATCACGGCAAGTCCACGCTTGCCGACCGTTTCATCCAGTTGTGCGGCGGATTGGACGCCCGCGAGATGGAAGAACAGGTCCTCGACTCCATGGACCTCGAGCGCGAGCGCGGCATCACCATCAAGGCCCAGAGCGTGTCGCTACGTTACAAAGCGCGCGACGGCCAAACATATCAATTGAACATGATCGACACGCCCGGCCACGTCGACTTCTCTTATGAAGTCTCGCGTTCGCTGGCTGCGTGCGACGGCGCATTGCTGGTGGTCGACGCCGCTCAGGGCGTGGAAGCACAGAGCGTGGCCAACTGTTACACCGCGCTCGAGCAGGGCCTGGAAGTCGTGCCGGTGCTGAACAAGATCGACCTGCCGTCGGCCGATCCCGATCGCGTGATCAAAGAAATCGAAGAAATTATCGGGATCGAAGCCAGCGATGCCGTGCGCGTGAGCGCCAAGACGGGCGAGAACGTTCCGGAACTGCTGGAACAACTGGTCGCGCGCGTGCCGGCGCCGAAAGGCGATCCGGATGGGCCTCTGCAAGCACTAATCATCGATTCGTGGTTCGACAATTACGTCGGCGTCGTGTCGCTGGTGCGAGTGATGAGCGGCTCGTTGAAGACCGGCCAGAAGATTCGCGTGTGGTCGACCGGCCGCGCGCATCAAGTCGACAAGCTCGGCCGCTTCACGCCGAAGTCCAAACAAGCTGAAACATTGGAATGCGGCGAAGTCGGCTTCGTGATCGCCGGCATCAAAGAGATCAACGGCGCGC